>DBFNNF010000281.1:0-6450 GCA_048407585.1 Lactobacillus johnsonii
AAGACAAAGAATGATAGCTATATCGGAATAGTTCCGATTGTAATGAAAGAAAAGAAGCATCAAACAGTTTCAGCTCAATTTATTGGGTTAAATAAAGATGAATATATCTATAAAGATCTGGAAGTAGTTTCTGGTCGTAAAGCAAAGCATAATGACGAAATAGCTGTTGATCAAATTCTTTGGAATCGAGGCTATCGTTTAGGCGATAAAGTAACCCTAAATGGTAGCGATCAAAAGTATAAAATTGTTGGTTTCTTAAAAAATGCCAAGATTAATATTGCGCCAATTGCTTATGGTACGATGGCAACCTGGAAGAAGTTAAGACCGATGGCTCCGAATGTTGAAGCTTCTGGAATTATCTCCAAGAAGAACTTAGATTTTAAAGCTAAAAATGTTAAATCTTATGATAAGCAGACTTTCATTAATAAATTACCGGGTTATACAGCTCAAAACTCAACTTTTGAATTAATGATTGGTTTCCTATTTGTAATTTCGTTAATTGTGATTGCAGTCTTTTTATACATTTTAACTATTCAAAAAATGCCAAATTATGCTGTTTTAAGAGCACAAGGTATCCCAAGCAAGACTTTAATTGGTGCTACTCTTAGTCAATCATTAATTTTAGTAATTTTGGGTACGGTCTTAGCATATCTTTTGATGTTGCTTACTGTTAGCGTAATGCCAGCTACTGTACCAATTGATTTTGCCCCATGGATCATGATTTCAACATTTGTAGGGATGATTTTAATGGGAGCAATCGGTGGATTAATTCCAATTCGTTCAATTCTTAAAGTTGACCCTTCAAAGGCTGTGTAAGGGAGGAAATTTATATGTCAGTAATTGAATTAAAAGATGTAAGCAAATCCTATGGTCAAGGAGATGCTAAGGTTAATGCTCTAAAAAATATAAATTTTGAAGCTCAAAAAGGTGAAGTTGTCTTGATTGAAGGACCTTCTGGCGCGGGCAAGAGTACTTTTTTAACAATTGCAGGAGCATTGCAAAAGCCTACTTCTGGTGAAGTATTTATTGGAGGAGATAACGTAACTAACTATTCTCCTAAGCAAGCTGATGCACTACGTCTAGATAAAATCGGCTTTGTCTTACAGGCTTATAATTTAGTTCCTTATTTGACTGTTAGGGAACAGTTCATTTTAGTAGATAAGGTTAAAAAGACCGGTAATCTAAGTAAAGAAGCTCTTGATGGATTACTAGATGAACTTGGAATTTCACAACTGGTAAATAAATATCCTAAGGAATTATCAGGTGGTCAGCAGCAAAGAGTGGCAATTGCGAGAGCATTATATGCAGATCCAGCCATTATTTTAGCTGATGAACCGACTGCGTCATTAGATAGTGAAAAGGTTGAAGAAGTGGGAAAACTATTTAAGACTTTAGCTAAACAAAAAGAAAAGGCTATTATTCTAGTTACCCATGATTTAAGATTGAATAAGTATTCGGATAAAATTTATGAAATGTTAGATGGACGCTTGAGCTTGAAAAAAGGATAAATAAAAACACGTAGGTATGAATTTTGTACCTACGTGTTTTATTTCAATTCTACAAATTTGGATCAATCTTAAACCGAAGTGGCGAATCTGCGGTCTGAGCAGTAATTAATTTGGCATTCAATTTTTGATAGTTCTTAATAGCAACATCAGCTAGTTTTTTATTAGCTTCGTTTACGAGCTCTACTTTTTTATCCTTATCTTTTTCTTGAGCCAATTTTTTATCATATTCAGCTCGTAGTTTATTCAAAGATAGATTCGTTGCTTTCTGTGTATTAACTAAATTAGTTGCATATTTATTCCAATTTCGATCTACTAAAACGCTAGCCATTTTAAATACCCAGTAAGCAGAATTAGTTGAAAAGTCTTCTTTACCATATTTGAACATAGTTGGTACTTTAGTTCCTTGTGGGTAAAAAGGAATGTAAACACTTTGTGCGGCAATTCCCATTGCTAGCCAATGAGTCATATCTTCTTCTCTAAGTTGCAGGAGATGAGATTCTTGAGTAGTAGCTACAGCAATTGGACGATAGGCAGGTTGACCTTCGTTTTTAGAATTAGTTAGGTCATACTGTGTCCCATTAAAGTGATCGCTTAAAACGCGTTGAGCATCTTGAATAGATACAGGATGATCAGGCTTTCTAATAAATGGTAAATCAAAACTTTCTGGATCTTGATTTACGGAAGGTGTTAGAAGTTTTTGGCCACTCCAAACACGTGGAGTATTATAAGTTAAATCCGAATCATCATGTGTACCGAAAATTAATCTGAAATTAAATGGTTTATTTTTTGGCCAAAGATTATTTTGGTAAACAAATTCTTGAATTCCAGGAGAAGTTATAAAATTGTCTTTATCATTAAAATCAATGATTTGAATGGCTAGTTGATTAGCAACTACTGCGTATGAATCGTCAGGGATGCGTTGAGCAACATAATGGTGGCCCGAACCAATTTCCATATACCAAGCTTCATTTCTATCTGCGAATAAAATTCCATCCGCTTCTGCTGCACCGTGCTTTTGAACGATTTTTCCTAAACGTTCTACACCTTCGCGAGCAGATTTAATATATGGTAAAACAACTGTTACCATTGCTTCTTCTAAAATACCTTTTTCTTCATCAAAAGGATCCATCGCCATTACACGATCATTAGCATAGGCACTTTCAGTAGCGCTCATTGCAACGTGATATTCATTGATTCCATCCTCTTCAAATACTCCATATTTATCTGTCCATTCAGGAGTAGAAGAGTAAGAAAAACGTTCGTTAGGTAATTCCATCTGAAACTTATTGTCTTTTGACTTAAAAATGTTATTTTTAATTGTTTGATGTGAATTAAAAGCAAGATGCTTAGGCCAAGCAGTCTTAGCATCTTCATTTCGACCGATAATAACACTACCATCTACAGTAGCTTTCTTACCAATTAAAATAGATGTACAAGATGAACGTCCAACAGGAGAAGTCATAGGTTTTCACACTTTCTATTGATATAATATAATCTATATTGTAACGTATAAAACTTAAAAATAAGTGAGGGCATTAAAATGGCAGAGTTACCAGAAGATAAAAAAATCGTTCTTACAACTGATTACAAAGATAATACCATTAATATGGAATTTTCTGATAATTTAGTTGATAATCGTGAAAAAGGATACATTCTTTCAGCTGCATTTTTAGCATTTGCTGCAAATGAAGGACTAGATAAACAACAAGTTATTGAAATGATTAATTCCCACTATGATCAATTTACTGGGGATGATGATTCAAGTTTGTTTAAAAGATTATAGAATTTGATATAAAATTCTCCACATTTTCATATTTTTGTTATAATATAATCACGGAGAAAATAACAGATGTTAGACAATTCTGTTATTTTTAGATGATCTCGATGTGTTGATGTTGATGAATATGAATTAAGTGAGGTAATTAAAGTGGCTAGAAAAAAAGAAATAGATAAGCAAAGAATCCTTGATGCTGCTTATAAATTAGCAGTTCGTGGTGGAATTGAAAGCTTAACTGCAAGAAATATTGCTAAAGCAGTTAACTGCTCAACTCAACCAATTTATCTTGAATTTAAAAACATGCAAGATTTGCGTAATCAAGTTTTAGCAAGAATTTCTGATGAATTGAAGTCTAATACTCTTCAACAGAACTTTACAGGTGAACCTTTGATCGATTTAGATCTTTCATACTTGTACTTTGCTAAAGAACATGTTGATTTGTTTAGAGCAATGTTTGTAGACGGTAAATTTGGAAATCAAATGATTGTTGATACCTTAATGGGACTTGGACTTGAAAAATTCAAGCAACAATTTGACGCAGAACAATTTTCTGAAGAAAGACTCAATCATATTGTGATTTCTAACTGGATTGCTGCTACAGGTTTAGCAACTCTTCTCATTAACAAGATGGCAAACTTTACACAAGCTCAAATGATTAGTGTTTTAAAGGCACAAATTCATGAAGCAATGTTAAATGATCGTCTTACTAATGTTGAAGAAAATCCACTATTTGCTGCTGATAGTGACGCTTCTCTTGAAGAACGTCTAGGCTAGTTTCATAGATTAATTAAGCACCACGTTCAACTGAAAGTGGTGCTTTTTTGTTAAAATTAAATTATGACTTTTAAAATAGTGAGATTAAAAAGTATAATTTAATAGAAAGATAATTAAAAGAAAGGTGACGTAGAAATGAAACTCTTTGCCATTGTAGGTAGCAACGCCGATCATTCTTATAATCGCGATCTACTAAATTTTATTAAAAAGCATTTTACTGATAGATATGATATTGAATTGGGAGAGGTTAAAGATCTTCCAATGTTTAAAGAAGGAGTTGAAGAACCTGCTGCAGTAGCTAGCTTTGCTAAAAAGGTAGCTGATGCAGATGCAGTGTTAATCTCTACGCCAGAACAACAACACTCAGTTCCTTCATCCTTAAAGAGTGCACTAGAATGGCTTTCATCAGCTGAACATCCTTTTAAAGATAAGCCGGTAGTTATTGTGGGTACTTCAGTTTTACCACAAGGATCTGCTCGTGGCCAAAGTCATTTAAAGCTGGTGCTTTCCTCTCCTGGTTTTGGTGCCAAAGTATTTAATGGTGATGAATTTATGATGGGAACAGCTCCAGAGCAATTTGACGAAAACGGAAACTTACCAGCCGGAACTGTTAAGTTTTTAGATCATTTCTTTGATGAATTTGATAGTTTTTATGCTGAAGTAAGTAAGTAGGAGGGACGAGACATGAAATTACTAGCAATTGTTGGTACGAATGCAGATTTTTCATATAATCGTTTTTTAGATCAATTTATGGCTAAGCGGTATAAAGATCAGGCTGAAATTGAAGTATATGAAATTGCTGATTTACCTCGTTTTAAAAAAGAAGCACAACCAGATAGTAAGGTTGAAGAATTCAAAAATAAGATCCGTGAAGCAGATGGTGTGATTTTTGCTACTCCAGAATATGACCATGGTATTCCTTCTGCATTGAAGAGTGCAATGGAATGGACTGGAAGCCATGCTCAAGGAAATGCAGATGTAATGAAGATGAAACCAGCTATGGTTTTAGGTACATCTTACGGAATTCAGGGAGCTTCAAGAGCACAAGAAGAAATGCGTGAAATTTTACTTTCCCCTGATCAAAGTGCAAATGTTTTACCAGGAAATGAAGTTTTAATTGGTCATGCTGCAGATAAGTTTGACAAGAATACTGGAGACTTATTAGACCAAGAAACTATTCATGCTATTGATTTAGCGTTTAATAATTTTGTTAAATTTGTTGAACAAGCTCAAAAATAAGTTAAAACCTTATTTTCCTATAGTACAAAAGAAACTAGGTAGAATTTTCTATCTAGCTTTTTTTATCATTAAAGTTTATTATTTTAATGAAAGAAAGCATTTTCACAAAGCTTAGAAAAGAGAGATTTATATGCTCGGTTTTTCAGTTTACTTAGATAAAGATTTGACTGCAGATGATCATAATTATTTGCTTGGAATGAGAAATGCCGGTTTTAAGGAAGTTTTTACTTCATTAACTGGCTTAAAAGATGAAGCAGACATAGTATTAAAAAGATTAGATCAGTTAACTAGCTGGTGTAAGGATTTAGAATTAAAGGTCATGGCAGATGTTTCACAAGATGATTTACATTATTTAGGCTACGATTTAGCGGATGCAGAAGAAATAAAGAAGCTTAATGTTACTGGGTTAAGGATTAACGATCAAGTATTAATGCGCTTTGTATCAAAATTGTCTAAAACTATGTGGGTATCTTTAAATGCAATTTACTTACAACCAGAAGATATTACTCATTTAAAAGAAGAGGCAGCTAACTTTGATCATATTAGAGCCCTATTTGATTTTTATTCCCAGCCAGAAACAGGAATGGATGAAAAGTGGTTTAAAGAGAAAAACCAATGGCTTCACAATTGTAATTTAGAAACAGCAGCTTTTATATCTGGAGATGGAGTTAAAAGAAGACCATTTTTTGCTGGAGAAACTACTCTTGAGTCACAAAGAGGCGTATATCCATTAGCAGCAGCTCTCAACTTAAAAGATTTGGCCTGCAATAACGTCATTGTTGGCGATCGTTTAACTAGTGAGACGATTAAGTCTTTTGCGCGCTATACGAAGGATCATGCAATCACGCTTCATGTAGATGAAAAAAATACTTTTCTCAATGAAAATCAATGGCATAATTATTTGTATCTTGCTCAAGATATCGTTAGACTCCGTAGTGAAGGCGAACTTCCAAAATTTGAAGCGCAGGATTTGCCTTTGGATCGACCTGTGGGAACAATTAGTATCAATAGCAATGGCTTAAATAGTAACGAAATTCATATTGCTAAGAGAAATTTACCTGTTAATAAAGATGGAAGGATTCTTGGAAGAGTCTGCGATGAAGAGTGTAGCTTGCTTCCTCATATCGAGCCAGGACAAAAAGTTATTTTTAA
>DBFNNF010000282.1:0-8913 GCA_048407585.1 Lactobacillus johnsonii
AAAAAATTGCATGAACGAGGGGGTAATGATAAAGCAATATTGTCTGCTCTAAGACGCTCAAATTCTATTCTAAGTCGTCAAGCTACTATCGTTTGGCCACTGCTATTTGAATACATTAAAGAAAAAGATATCTTTGGTGAAAATAGTAAACAAACAGTTTCAGAACGAGCAATTTTTACAGCCTTACGATGTTATGCTGTTTTTGAGCAAGGTAATGATATTGAAAGAGATCGTGAGTATGATAGTGAAAACGCACAATCTTTATTTAGAAATCTATCATTTTTGCGTAAAGATGAACACCTTCGAGAAGCTTTAGATAGACGCGTGCAAGCTGTGTTAAGTACAACGAATATAGAAGCAGTTGCTAGATCGGTAGTAAGTTTAACTAAAATAATAAAAGCTAATAATCCGGCAGCCAAAATTAATTATCCTGAATTAGCAAATGATTTATATAATTTTCAATTAGGTTTTGAAGCAGCTAGAAAAGTGGCCATTAAATGGGGAAGAGAATATTTCTGGCTTAACGATGAAATAAATAGTAAAGAAAGCAGAGAGGATTAAAAATGACAAAAAATAACTTATACGTTGATATTCATGTATTACAAACTGTTCCATCATCAAATATCAATAGAGACGATACTGGTGCACCAAAAACTGCTATTTATGGAGGAGCTACTAGATCACGTGTGTCATCACAAAGCTGGAAAAAAGCGATTAGAGAAGGATTTAAAAAAGATAGTAAAGAACATGATTGGCTTAATGGCTTTCGTACTAAACGAACGGCTACCTTATTAGCCAAAGAGTTAATGAAACAAGATTCTTCTTTAAGTTTTGATGATGCACGCAAAAAAGCTAAAGAAGTCTTATCTAATATGGGATTAAAGTTTGATAAGGCAAAGAAAACTGATAAAAATAATGATAAAGATTTTGAAACCAAAGTCTTACTTTTCTTTAGTCCTAGTCAACTAAGAAAATTGGCAGAATATATTCTAAATAATGATGAAATTAATAAAATTGATGAATTAGACAAAAAAGAAGCAACGAAAGTTTTAAAGGAAGCTAAAAAGGAATTAGATAGAAATCAATCATTAGATTTAGCACTTTTTGGTAGAATGGTAGCAGATGATCCAGAACTAAATGTTGAAGCCTCTGCTCAAGTAGCACATGCTATCTCAACTCATGAAGTTGTGCCAGAATTTGATTTCTTTACAGCAGTAGATGACGCTAAAACCTCTGAAGAATCAGGTTCCGCCATGCTTGGAACGCTTGAATATAATTCTTCTACTTTATATAGATATGCAAATGTAAATATGAATGAATTGATTCATAATTTGGGAGAAGAGTTAGCTCAAATAGGTTTGAAAGAATTTATTAAAAACTTTGCTTTGACAATGCCTACAGGTCATCAAAATTCCTATGCGCATAAAACTTTACCTCAATACATCTTAGTAACCATTAGAGAAGATACTCCTGTAAACCTAATTTCGGCATTTGAAAGACCGATCCAAAGTAATAATGGTTATGCTAAAAAATCTATTGAACAATTAGAGGCAGAATTTGATAGCACTAGTAGTTGGATAGGTGAACCATTAGCTAGTTTTGTTCATGCCAATAAAGGATTTGTAACAACGGTAGGAGAAAGAAAAACAAATATTGATGAGTTATTAAATGATGTTTCTACTGTAGTGGCTAAGAGGGTAGAAAATGAAGACACTGACGATTAAATTAAAGGCGCCACTTCAAGCTTATGGTAATGAAGCTACTTTTGAAAGACGAACTACCAATCCTTATCCTACTAAAAGTGCAGTAATTGGAATGATTTCTGCATCCTTAGGATATGATCGTAATGATAAAAAAATCTTAAAATTAAATGATTTGGAGTTTGCAGTAAGAAGTGATCAACCGGGGCAAATAGTAAATGACTTTCAAATCGTTGAATATGCAAAAAGTGCTACAAAAAAAACAAAGAAATTAACGTATCGCTATTATCTACAGGATGCAATATTTATGGTAGCAATTGGATCAGAAAATGATGATCTCATCGAAAAAATTCATTATGCTTTGCAGCATCCTAAATTTTCATTATTTTTAGGTAGACGCTCATGTCCTCCGGCTGGCCCACTGGAAATTGAAGTGTTTAATAATCAAAATCCATTAAATGTTTTAAAAGCAATGGATTGGCAAGCAGCCGAATGGTATCAAAGAAAGCATTCTAGTTTTAATGCAGAGCTCGTTTATGATGCTAATCTTGGAGCAAGAGATCATTTTGTATTTCAAGTGAAGGATAAAGTGGGCTCATTTGACCAAAGAAATCGATATCATGATTACCGTGAAGTGGTAAGTACATATATACCAATGAAGAATCAAATAAATAAACATGCTGAAACAATGCATGACATAATGTCGAATATATAAAGAGGTTAATAATGTATTTATCAAGAGTTGAAATTGATTTAAAAAATAGACGAAAAATAAGCGATTTGTCTCATTTGGGTGCTTATCACAATTGGGTTGAATCATGTTTTCCAAAATATCAAGACAAAGATAATCGACCCAGAAACCTATGGCGTATAGATGTTTTAAATGGAAAAAGTTACTTATTAGTTTTAAGTGAACAGAAACCAGATTTAGAAAAACTAACTAAGTATGGAGTGTTAGGAACAGCTATCACGAAAAAGTATGATGATTTCCTGGATAAATTATATGAGGGAGAAATATTACGATTTCGTTTAACAGCAAATCCTAGTCGAAAAATAAGTGTTCCTGGTCAAAGACAGGGCCGAATTATGCCACATATTACTATTGATCAGCAAAAAAAGTGGTTTTTAGATCGGACCGAAAGTAACGGATTCAAAATAGTAAAAAGTCAAGGAAATTATTCGAAAGTGGATATTGTTAATCGTGAATGGAAATTATTGCGTCATAAAGGAAGTGGAACAGCTAGACTTAGTTGTGTCACTTTTGAAGGAATTTTAGAAATAACAGATTTGAAAAAATTCAAAAATGCAATGATAAGCGGTATTGGAAGAGAGAAAGCGTATGGGATGGGACTATTAACAGTTATCCCAATGTAATCATGCAGAGAAAATTTGGGGCAAAAAAGCCGGAAATCAGTGAACTAAGCAAAGTTAGTGACAGAATAACTTTTTTATACTTAGAGCATGCAAAGTTAAATCGAATTGATAGTGCAATTAGCGTGGCAGATAGTACGGGAACGGTCTATATTCCTGCTGCAATTATTAGTGTTTTACTTCTTGGGCCTGGTATTGATGTAACACATCGTGCAATGGAACTAATGGGAGATGCGGGAATGGCAGTCGTGTGGGTAGGTGAAGATGGAGTAAGACAATATGCTCATGGTCGGTCACTAAATCATTCATCGATCTTGCTTCAAGCACAAGCTAAATTAGTTTCTAACACGAGGACACGCTTAGCGGTGGCTCGAAAAATGTATCAAATGCGTTTCCCGGAAATGGATGTTTCTGGGCTGACCATGCAACAATTGCGTGGTAAAGAGGGAGCCCGTATTAGAAGAGTTTATCAAGACCAATCTCAGAAAACAGGAGTTGCCTGGTCACGGAGAGAATACAAAGTTGATGATTTTGAGTCAAGTACTCCAATTAATCAAGCTCTAACAGCAGCTCATCAAGCTCTCTATGGATTAAGTTATAGTGTAATTGTTGCTTTAGGTGCATCCGCTGGACTAGGTTTTATTCATACTGGCCATGATTTATCCTTTGTATATGATTTTTCTGATCTGTATAAGGCGGATTATTCAATTCCTATTGCCTTTGAAATGGTTAAGGAATATGGAAAAGATGACATTGCAGCCCATACAAGACATGTAATGAGGGATGCTTTTAAAGATGGAAAATTAATAGAAAAAATGGTCAAAGATCTCAAATATTTATTAGATATTAAAAATCAAGACGAAGTGCATGCAGTAATGAATCTTTGGGACAATAAAAAAGGGCTTCAAAAATTTGGAGTCCAGTACCATGAGCTAGAGGAGTAGTTTTAATGATTGTAATTACTCTATCCAAAACACCAGCTTCCTTACGTGGGGATTTAACAAAATGGTGTCAAGAAATTCAAACTGGAATCTATGTTGGAAGTGTTAATGCGAAAGTTAGAGACTTGTTATGGGAACGAGTTCAAAAAAATATTGGTCAAGGAGAAGCTACTCTAGTTTATAATACGAATAATGAACTTGGATATACTTTTCGAACGACTCGATTAGATAGGAAAATAGTAGATTTTGATGGTATTCCCTTATTAAAACATGTTAATGTAACACCAAATTTAAAATTAGGATTTAGTAATGCTGCAAAATATCATAAAGCGAAGGTAACTTCACGATCTGTATTACATAATTCAACGTTATTAAAGTTTGCAGTAATTGATATCGAAACTACAGGCTTAGCTCCCAATAAAAGCGAGATTCTTTCTATTGGTGCCGTTAAGTACTTGAGGAATGGAAAAGTTGATGTATTTTATAAATTAATTAGGGATGTAAACTGTATTCCGGCTGGTGTAAGTGAATTAACTGGTTTGAATATGAAGATATTAAAATCAAAGGGAAGCAATTTAATTGAAGTTTTAAAAATGCTGAAAGACTTTCTGGGTGATCGAATTTTATTAGGTTACAATTTAACATTCGATATTAGTTTTTTGGATATAGCATATAAAAGAAATAATATTTCTGGGTTAATTAATACTTCTAAAGATTTACTTCCGATAATTAAAAAGAATAATAAATTTCTTGATAATTATAAGTTGAGTACGGTATTGTCTGAATATAAAATTGAAAATCAAAATCCACATCATGCAGATTTTGATGCAAAAAGTACGTATCAATTGGCCTTGAAGTTGATTAATGAGGGAAAATTAAAGCTTTAAAGTTTGATAAAAGTAATGTATTTGGACGATTACATCTTTTTAAAATGTTGCTATGATAGGATTCTTTTAGTGTATTCTCCACGTATGTGGAGATGATCCTGGTCAGCAATTTGGCATGGCCGGCAAAACTATAGTATTCTCCACGTATGTGGAGATGATCCTACCCAACAGTCAAGTTAGTATTTGAAATAGCTGTATTCTCCACGTATGTGGAGATGATCCTGCCCTAAAAATAAATGTCCCAGCTCATGTCCGGTATTCTCCACGTATGTGGAGATGATCCTAAGTTTCTAGGTACACAATTTACCGAACGCGAGTATTCTCCACGTATGTGGAGATGATCCTTAATTGCTGTTGCACCATTGCGTCTTGCCATGGTATTCTCCACG
The DNA here is from genome assembly GCA_048407585.1 of Lactobacillus johnsonii. Classification (GTDB taxonomy): domain Bacteria; phylum Bacillota; class Bacilli; order Lactobacillales; family Lactobacillaceae; genus Lactobacillus; species Lactobacillus johnsonii_C. The sequence continues at coordinate 5,289 of DBFNNF010000282.1, forward strand.
TATGTGGAGATGATCCTTACCAGCCTAGTCCCCTTCTAATTGCTTCCATGTATTCTCCACGTATGTGGAGATGATCCCTTAGACGGCTACAAAGGCATTAAAGATTACACGTATTCTCCACGTATGTGGAGATGATCCTTTTTGATTAGTTCACCAGCTATGTGATGAGCTGTATTCTCCACGTATGTGGAGATGATCCTCTTAGAACTTGTTTTAGCTCCATATCTAAGATGTATTCTCCACGTATGTGGAGATGATCCTGATATGGGAGCTATTGCTAAAGATGGAAAGAAGTATTCTCCACGTATGTGGAGATGATCCTCAAACTTGAACAGCGTTTGTTCTCCAAAATCAGTATTCTCCACGTATGTGGAGATGATCCTACCGTCATCTATGCTTTTGGTGGCAAAGGTGAGTATTCTCCACGTATGTGGAGATGATCCTCACTTATCCACCACTTTAGTTCAGTATCGTTCTGTATTCTCCGCGTATGTGGAGATGATCCCTGTTATCAGCTTTAAGTGTAGAGTTAAAATACGGTATTCTCCACGTATGTGGAGATGATCCTATTGAATTGCACCACTTGGCAATTCCTTTCCCGTATTCTCCACGTATGTGGAGATGATCCTAACCAAGGATTAAATCTAAATTGCTTCAGTTAGTATTCTCCACGTATGTGGAGATGATCCTTAAATGATATGATCGATTCAATTGCGGAAACAGTATTCTCCACGTATGTGGAGATGATCCTTCTTCTTGAATCATTTCATAATCTTCGCTCTCGTATTCTCCACGTATGTGGAGATGATCCTGTTCTGTTTTTAGAACTAATGTAGGTAAGGTTGTATTCTCCACGTATGTGGAGATGATCCTTAACCATCAAGAAAGAACCAAAATCCATTGAAGTATTCTCCACGTATGTGGAGATGATCCTATCTGCTGGGAAGTAATACGGTACGCCGCCATGTATTCTCCACGTATGTGGAGATGATCCTCATTTGATCTTAGGTTTCAGATTACTCTGTCCGTATTCTCCACGTATGTGGAGATGATCCTAAATTTGCCACCTTAGCTGATCAGGCGCAAAAGTATTCTCCACGTATGTGGAGCTGATCCTCAGACTGTAAAAGGACTGCAGTCCACCGTGTCGTGTTCTCCACGTAAGTGGAGGTAATCTCATGAAAAACGGCGTTAACAAAACTACTAACTTTTGATTTTTATATACATAATTCTACATGAGTTAGTTCGATGATTAGATAGCTCACATTAGCTAATCTATATGAAAAATATTAAGAGAGAAAAAATATGGCACTGGCAATTGCCTAAAGGCTAATAGGATTTGCTACAATATACAATAAATGAAAGGACAAGTGAACGTAGTTTATTAGAGAGAAGAACCATGGCGCTATGCTAAAAAAGCGATTCACGAGTCTGCTATGAAAGTAGTAGATAGTTAGGTGAGCGCGCATAGAAGTCAGATAGGTGTGGGTGCAAATCTCGCCTTGCTTGTTTTAAAGAAAACGATACTCAGTTGAGTGTCGTTTTTATTTTGGTATTTTTTCTCGAGGATAGGACTTAAATATTTAATAAAAACAATCCAAATTGTCATCCCATAACTCAATACACTAACTCTACTTGTTATGAAATCAAGCTGTTTCTACTTGTTGTGCAAGGAAAAATCATCACGTAAAGAAGGCTCTAGAGTTACTTCCGAAATAGGACAGTCTGTAATTTGAAAACTCAATTCGTTATATAATCTGCATAATTTTTTAACTAAAAATGCTAGAATTATTGATGTATTCAAATAGGGAGGTTTTTTGATGAAAAAAAGATATCTTTTAGGAGCGTTAGGTTTAGTACTTTTGGGATTGGGAACAAGTGCTTGCTCTAGTCAAACAAACAATAGTAGCAGCAAACAAACAACTACTAGTAAGTCAAAGAAGTCTGTTGAAAAGACCGATGAAAATAGTAGTGAGAGTACAAAACGCTCTAAAAAAGATTTAAGTACAGCGGCTGACAATCAAGAGAATAATAGTAACAGTAACGATGGGAAAGCTTATGGCGGAAATTTCCAAGATAGTAAGGGATATATCGCTATCAATAATGTAACCAGCGTCACTGTTAAGGGTTCTGATGGCGATGATCATTATGCTCTAGTGCAAGGAACTTTCACTAATAATGATAAAGAAAGCGTTGATCCAACATCTTTCTTTAGTAACCACTTAAAAGTAATGGAGAAAGTTGGCAAAGCTACTCATGATCTTGTTTTGGTCACCACAGACATTGAAAATGAATTAACACCTTGGGAAAACCAGATTAAGGAAGGTCGTAAGAAGGTTGAGCCTAATATGACCGGTAATTTTGTTATAGTATATAAATTAGATCCTGCAAATGGAGCTAAAACTAATGCAACCCATTATGTATTCGACCCTTACGATTCTAAATTTGGTAAATCATTAACTGTAAAAGTTTATGAGTCTAAGACCATTAAGAAATCTAGCGATAATGCAGGCAGCAATTCACATTCTGACGAAAGTACAGACACAAATTCAAGTGCCGATACAAGCAGTGATGTTGATACCGATGACTAATTAAATATTAAAAAACTGAGAACTATGAGCGTATTTCATAATTCTCAGTTTTTTATTAGGTAGTATTATTGTCCAATTAGTTGCTGGAAATCGCTAACTAGTTTTTGAAAAGTTGCATTTAAATTTTGCATAAATTCGTTTTGATTATTTTTCATTTGATCTAATAATGAATCGGCCTGATTTGGATTTTGTTTGATTTGGTCAATAGTAGAGCCCAGTTGATCAATTTGATTTTGCAAGGCTTGATTATTAGCAGCATTATTTTTCAATTGTTCATTTTCAGTTTTGATTTGATTTAATTGATTTTGTAATTCTTCCTTATTTTGATCCTGCTTATAGGTATTGATAGCACTTTGCAACTCTTTATTTTGTTGCATTAATTGCTTATTTTGTTCAGACAGATTATCTAATTTACTGTTAGTATTATTGAGGGCATTACTTTGAGCTTGCTCATTTTGAACTGTATCATTATGAGCCTGGCAAGCTGAAATACCAAAAATGATGGCAATTAATAAAACAAGCACTCCAAGAACAATATATACTATCTTTTTCTTGCCTTTCTTTTTAGGACTAGCAGGTTTATTAGAAGAAGTATATTGCGTTGGTTTTGCTGGAGCTGGTTGAGGGGTAGGGGAAGAATCAACTACATTATTTTTATCCGTTACCCAGGCTTGAATTTTCTTGGTCGCATATTCATTATTAGTACCAATTGCGGTGATAATTACTGGATATACTCCTGCTTCAGAACGGTTAACGGCTTTTTTATTTATGCTAAGATTATCATTTGAAATAAGATGGCCATTTTCTGTAACTGTAAGTTCCAATTGAGAGATTATTTCTTGATTGGTCAAATTTTGATTACGAGGCCAGGTAATTGAGTCTACTCTGGTATTGATTTGTAATGTCATATCTAAATTCCTTTGAAAAACTTTAGTCTATTTAATTCAATTATACTAATAAAATTTACTTAGAGAAATTAATTAACAGCAGTAAAATAAAACTTAAACAATTATAAACTATAGAAATAATATAAT
>DBFNNF010000283.1:0-1399 GCA_048407585.1 Lactobacillus johnsonii
TTTTGCATATAACTTACTATAAAATATCTGCTACCCCAGAAAGAGCAACTAACCAAAAACCTTTATACTTTTGAAACCTAATATTTTAATTATAAATTCTATACTTACAATTTTGAAAGCCGCAAAGATACATCATTTTTCGAAATTAACAGTTAATACGCAATATTTTCTACATAAAGATACAAAAAAAGAAAGCGATATCGGGGCGTTACACCATAAAAACAACCTATCGGTTATTATAAAATGATATTGCGCACCCGGCTGATCGGTACGGTTCTCCCACCATGCGGACAACATTAAGGTACTGCAAAAGTATCTTTTCATCTGCAAACAAGGATGTTCAAAAAGAACTTGGTATTTCATAAACACTGAATTTAAGATAATAGGGCAAAAAAATAAAAGGTTCGTAAACCCTTTTAGCCAACAATTTGTTATCTTTATGCGGTCGTAAACAAAAAATAAGCTTATGAAAACTGCTATGGAAAAAAAAGAAATCGGCTTAATGAGACAGATCGGTTATCTCTCTTTTGTCGTTGTTTTGTTGTATGGGCTTACGCTATTTGCGGTTTCTTGTGACAATGATGAAGATCCTCCTCTTCCTCCCGCAGTGGAAAAAGTAGTGCTGGCATTTGGTGTGGATCAGGGTGAAGGTCAGCTTTCGGCTAAACCGGAGTTGGAAAATACGGCTGCGGAAAAGATAGGAGAATTGATCTCTCCGGCTGAAATAGCGAAAGGCACAACGGTGCATTTTCGTGCTACCCATTCCAAATCATGGACAATCATGTATTGGAAAGTCAATGGCGTCATTATTCGTTCTGTGGAGCCGGAGCAGACTTTCGTCATCGATGAGCATAAGGAGGTTCGGGTTGCTTTCAAGCCTTACAAGTCACCGGAACCAGAGGGGCTGTAAAACAAACTGTGTCAGCAAAGCAATAAAATATTAATTTTGCTGACACAGTTTAATTGAATTCTCTTTTTGCTGTTCATTTGCTTTATTTCAGGACTTCGCCCTTCTCGTTGAAGAACACTTCGCTGTCCGTGCCTTCTGCATCGGTAAATGTCACCTTGTAGGTCTTTGTGCCTTCCTCGCTTTCCTCAACTGCGGCTTCCTTGATTGTCAGGTCTGCGAAATCCTTCTTGATCGTGTCCTGAACCGCCTGCGGCAGATCCTTTACCTCGATTGGCTTATAATCGTTCACCATTACCACAATCTCAACATCCGATACCATGTTGCCGGCGAATGCCACTGAACTACCCAATCCCATAACAAGTGCTACTGCAAATAATACCTTTTTCATAATCCAATCTATTTAAATATTTAACATATGGTTTCTGAAAGACAAAGAACAAACATTGTGCCAAACAAATAAACAAGTCATATATACCTGATAATCAAAAG
>DBFNNF010000284.1:0-5173 GCA_048407585.1 Lactobacillus johnsonii
AAATAAAAAAAGCTGAAGCAGATAGTCATGCGCTCCAGCTAGCTATGTCTTATTTAAGCTATCAGCCTCGTAGTGTATATGAAGTTTTAACTTATTTAAATAAGCAGGGAATTAGTCCACAAGCTAGTCAAAGTGCTATAGACAACTTAATAGAATTAAATTATCTTGATGATAATAATTTTGCACGCTTATTTATCCAGAATAATCTTAGAGTAGGAAAAGATGGCCCAAGATCGATTAGTAGTAAATTAAAACAAAAAGGTGTAGCTAACGATATTATTCAGGATTCTCTTTATGAAGTAGATGATGAAGAATGGATAGAAGCTGGTATTCGACTAGTACATTCAGTTACTCATCAAGTCGGAAAAATGTCGTATAAAGAAATTAAGCAAAAAGCACTAAAAAAACTACAAACACATGGTTTTAATCAAGAGCTAGGAGAACTTGTAGTTGATCAGTTAGACTTAGAAAGTACAGAGGATGATCAGCTAGAAGCATTGAAAAAACAAGGAATCAAAGCTTGGCGTCGTTATCGAAGAGATGATGACTTTAAGAGACGACAGAAAGTTAAAAGATACTTATTTCAACATGGTTTTTCGAGTGGAGAGATTGATAGTTTTTTAAGTGGTGAAGTAGTAAATTTAGAAGAAATAGATGAATATTAATTTGCTGGTATAATATTTAGTTAGGAGGCGAATATCATGGAGATGCCTCGTGAAGGCGATTATATCGCAATACAAAGTTATAAACATAATGGTACGCTACACCGAAATTGGCGTGACACTATGGTAGTTAAAACAGAACAAAATATTATTATTGGCGTTAATGATCGGACTTTAATTACCGAAGAAGACGGCAGAAAATGGATTAGTCGTGAACCAGCAATTGTTTATTTTCATCGTAAACTTTGGTTTAATGTGATAGCAATGCTTAGGCCAGATGGTGTTGCATACTATGCAAATTTAGCTAGTCCATTTATTTTAGATCGAGAAGCATTAAAATATATCGACTATGATCTAGATATTAAAGTTTTTCCAGATGGAGAAAAAAGACTTCTAGATGCCGATGAGTATGCGATGAACAAAAAACGCTGGCATTATAGCGAAGAGATTGATAGTATTTTGCGTAGTACTAGTTTTGAATTGTTAGATTGGATTGATCAAAAGAAGGGACCATTTGCTAAAAAGTTTGTGCAAATTTGGTATGAACGCTATAACCAATTACGTCCTGACTTAGATCGAAGCTTTTTTAAGGGGAGAGAAAATGAAGAAAGAAAAATACTCGGCACATAATTTTATTGGTAAGGTTTTTATGCCAAATCAAATTGATGAAAATAAGACATATACAGCTGCTATTCAAGAGATGGAAAATGATCCTGTATTCCAAAAGTTTATCAAAGACAATGGATATGAAAATGAACGAGCAAGCTTGGTAGTATTTGGACCAGAAAACTTTATGTTTTGGTATGGAGTCTTAGCTGATGACAAGCAAATGCCGGTTGCAGGATTAAATAAATTTGAATTACCTGCTTCAGAAATTGCAGAAATTGATACACCAGATAGCAATTTGGCTTTCTTTAGCCAACCTTTAAATTTTGTTATTCCTACTTTTTTAGATAAATTGTCAAAAGATGGCATTACGATGTACGAAAATTTAGGTGACAGTGAAAAGCCATATGTTTTAGCTAAATTAAACTTAGAAACAAAAGAACTGGCCCAGATTTTATATCTAGATGCCAGTTCTGAAGAAAGTTCAAAATAATTACTTCTGTTTAGGGTCAATAGAAAGATTATCATATTCAATATAAGCGCCAATACATGTTGAAATTAGCATGATCAATAAGACTATCCCAACGGAATTGCCAATAATAAAAGATAGTGAGAAGAATTTTCTTACTAAATCCATAGCAAGCCAGCAGAAGGCAAAGTCAACTAAACAATTACAAATAAGTAGAAATTTACGTCTACGAATACTATAAAAACGTAGAATCTGTTTAAACAAGCTATTTGGTACTTCGTCAGAGACTAAATCAAGTGGACGTTGAATAGTGGCCTTAATTGCAAACATAATAATTGTACCAACTAAGGCACCGATAAAACTTCTAAAAATATCACTAGAGTGTCTAACTAGAGCATTGTAACAGATACCAATTAAGGTTAAACTGCAAAGATACGGAATTAATAGTAAAAAAGTAAAGACTAAGTAGATGTTTTGTTTTTTCATCTATAGGACCCCATTTCTTGTTCCTTATTTTATCATATATTTGCATGTGATATAATTACCGATAATTGTGATTAAATGGGCATTAATACATCAATAGAAAGAGAGAATTTAAAGATGAGTAGTGATCCCGGTGCGGGGGATATATTTAGCAAATTAAGAGCTAAATTTCGTGGCGAAGAAGATATTGATGGCCAACGTAAGTTAAATAAAATTTTAAATAAATTACATGAGCAAAAAGAAATCAGTGATCGCGAATATTCAATGATGGAAGGTATTCTTGAATTTGAGGAAAAGATGGCACGAGAAGTAATGGTGCCTCGAACTGATGCTTTCATGGTCGATATTAATGATAGTTTTCAAGAAAACTTAGATAAGATCTTAAAAGAGCCTTATTCAAGAGTACCTGTTTATGATGGGGATAAAGATAAGATTGTCGGCGTCATTCATATTAGAACTGTTTTACGAAAAGCTCACAAAGTTGGTTTTGATAAGCTAGACTACGATCAGGTTATGTTTAAGCCCTTATTTGCACCTGAAACTATTGAATTAGGAGAATTGTTAGTCGAGATGCAGGAGACCCAAAGACAGCTTGCGATTTTGACTGATGAGTACGGCGGTGTTGTTGGACTCGCAACAATTGAAGATTTAATTGAAGAAATTGTCGGCGATATTGACGATGAAGTTGATAAGGCTGAGGTATTATTTTCAAAAATTGGTCCAAGAGAGTATGTTATTTATGGAAAAATGCCTTTAGCTGACTTCAATGAAGAATTTGGAACTGATTTGGCAATGGAAAATGTGGATACTGTTGCTGGATATGTAATTACTAAATTAGGTCTAATTCCCGCTAAGGGAGAGAAGTTGAGCGTTAAGCTTGATAACGGAATGGTTTTAACCACGAGACGAATGAAAGGTTCTCGTTTATTAACACTGCTGCTCACAATTCCAGAAAAACAAGAAAAGGAAGAAGCTAAAGATTAATGACAAAGTTAACGGATGAAGTGAAAAAAAGACGCACATTTGCGATTATTTCTCACCCGGATGCGGGTAAGACTACAATTACTGAACAAATGCTCCTTTTTGGTGGAGTAATTCGAAGTGCAGGTACAGTTAAAGCACGTAAAAGTGGTCACTATGCAACTAGTGACTGGATGGCAATTGAAAAAAAGCGTGGTATTTCAGTTACTAGTTCAGTAATGCAGTTTGAATACCAGGGAAAGAGAATTAATATTCTAGATACTCCTGGGCACCAAGATTTCTCTGAAGATACCTATCGTACTTTAATGGCAGTTGATGCTGCAGTAATGGTTATTGATTCTGCTAAAGGTATCGAACCTCAAACTAAAAAGCTGTTTAAAGTTGTAAAGAAGAGAGGTATTCCGATCTTTACTTTCATGAACAAATTAGATCGGGATGGACGTGAACCGTTAGACTTAATTGCTGAATTAGAAGATTTGCTAGGCATTGAGGGTGTAGCAATGAACTGGCCAATTGGTATGGGAAAGCAATTAAAAGGCTTATACGACATTGCAAACAATCGGGTTGAACTTTATCGAAAAGATGAAGATGATCGTTATTTGCCATTAGATGAAAATGGTAAATTATCTGAAGATGAGGCTTTAGCACAGGATAGTTTATACCAATCGACTTTAGATGATATTGACTTGTTGAAAGAAGCTGGAAATACTTTTGATAAAGATAAGATTTTAAGAGGGGATCAAACACCCGTCTTCTTTGGATCAGCTTTAACTAACTTTGGAGTAGAAACTTTCTTGGATAGTTTTGTTAATTTAGCACCTGCTCCTCAAGAACATGTGGTTAATGAAGATGAAAAGCTAGCCGCAGATGATCCAGAATTCTCTGGCTTTGTCTTTAAAATTCAGGCAAATATGAATCCTAACCACCGTGATCGAATTGCCTTTGTAAGAATTGGAAGCGGTGAATTTAAAAAGGGAATTGATGTAACTTTAGCTCGAACTGGTAAGCCTGTTAGATTGAACAATGCAACTGAGTTTATGTCTAGTGAACGTGTACAAGTTTCTGATGCAGTAGCTGGAGATATAGTTGGTTTGTACGATACGGGTAATTTCCAGATTGGTGATTCAATTTATGCTGGAAAGAAGAAAATTGTCTATCCAGAGTTACCACAATTTACGCCTGAAATTTTTATGCGAGTAACTGCTAAGAATGTTATGAAGCAAAAATCATTCCATAAAGGGATGAATCAATTAGTTCAAGAAGGTGCGATTCAACTTTATCGTGGCTATTCAACTGATGATTATATTTTGGGGGCAGTTGGTCAATTACAATTTGAAGTATTCTCTTTCAGAATGAAAAATGAATACAATTCAGAAGTTGAACTCCATACGTTAGGAAACCGTGTAGCTCGTTGGATTAACCCAGATCAACTAGATCCTAAAATGTCATCATCCCGTAACTTATTAGTTAAGGATAGGGATGGTGAGCCATTGTTCTTATTTGAAAATGCATTTGCTGAAAGATGGTTTAAAGACAAGTATCCTGATGTTGAATTAACTTCAAGATTATAAGATAGAAAAAAGCCGTGGAATTTCTCCACGGCTTTTTTACGATTTTAACGATCACAAGTGATAGAAATGATTTTTCTACTTTTATCAACTGTTATATCATAAATTCGATCTTCATGAATTAGACGCTTAATAACAAATTCTACTTCATCTTGTCTAATAGGACGTTTATGATTTTCCATAACGATTTCAATTTTATCAGCTGTTTCGCTGTATACTACTGTGGTATTACCTAAAGAGTAAACTTTTACGAATTGACTATTAGTAGCTGCTAATTGTCTTTGGACTAAATCACGGTAGCTATTTGTAACATCAATTAAATGCATCATATTTATAACCTCGATATATAAATGTGTCTTTAAAATCCCAATTTAAGTATAACCTTTTTACAGAATTTATAAAAA
>DBFNNF010000285.1:0-1182 GCA_048407585.1 Lactobacillus johnsonii
ATCAGATTATTAGCTGCTTAAAATGGATAAAATAGGACTGAAAAGATTTTTTTACTTTCAATTTGTAAGCAAAGATAATGTAAAAGACGTTTTTAGGCTTACTTTATACAAAAGTAAACCTAATAAATTATTGATATTCAACTATTTACAAATTCACTTCGCGCGCGTGCGTTCCATATTCGCAAAAAGGCTGTTTTTGGAACGTTCCAAATTTTTTTTCTCAAAAAGTTTTGCAGTTCTGAAAAACGGTTTTATAATAGTCATGTACTCGAAAGCCAAACAAACGGCAAACAAGTACGGAGAAAAACGAATAAAAAAATAGATAGTAAAAAACAGAATTAAAAAACAGAAAAGCAAAGACCGCCGAGAGCGAGAAACAAAAACGGCGTTTACACGAAAGTGAGTTGTTGAGCCGTCAAAGGGTAACACCCGAAACAACACCGTGTGCGTTTAGGTACGCTTAAAGAGTGCGTTAAATAACCACGCTTCGCACGGGGCAATAATACCAGTATTGCCAACCTACGAAAGTAGGGAAATTTATGGAACGGGATAAATCGTATTTATTCCGAGTGCCGGAAATACGTCAAGACTTTTGCAAGTCGCTGGGAGTATTGAGAATACCGCCACTGAAAAGGACGTGCAAGAATAATGCCATAATTGCGCCCTTGTGCGCACGGAGATAAAATGCACGGTAGCGGAAAAACAGTCCGCACGGAGCTTGAGAAAAGAGCATTGCCAATGTTATGCCCATAATCACCAGCCGCCCACCGCCTTACTGTTAGCTGTCGGATTGGAAAAGATCCGGAACGTGCCAGAGAAGCGTCTTGCCGAAATTGGAGTAAAGCAGCGCAGAGCCACGACACGATGAGTAGAACTCGTGCAAAGATACGATATGCCGAAAATGCGCTCATTTGGATAGCTCTGCTATGGGGTACGTTTTAAGTGCGACAAAGTTACGAAAAATTTTGCCGTGCAGGGTGAAATGCACGGCAAATTTTTGGGCGCGTGGCAGGAAATGCCACACTTTGCGCTATGGTGCAAAGTTCGGGGTTCGACTCCCCGAGTGCCCGCAATGCGTGATTTTGCGCAGTGTTTCTAAAATTTTATCATTATGGCAACTTCTAAATTGAACAAGGAACAGTATGCAAACATCGGTTCGTTTGCAGGTATCATGTTGGTTTA
>DBFNNF010000286.1:0-4679 GCA_048407585.1 Lactobacillus johnsonii
AGTTGGATAAAGAAAGAGATATTAATGAATTGGAAAACATTCTATATAATCTTAATCTATCTTATAGTAAAACTAAAGTTATTAGTTATTATTTATCAAATGGCGATCCTTATTATTGTTGGCAATATATACTTCCAGTAACGAAAGTCACAAAGTCGGTTTTAGATATAATTGGAAAGAATAAGAAAATACCTAATACTGTATTAGAACTTCCCTCTTATATATTGAAGGAATTATTAATTACATATGCTAAATTTGATGGAACAATTGATAAACGAACTAATTGTAACTGCATGACCATATACTCTACAGACGAACATAATATCGATATGCTGCAAAAAATGAGTATACTTGCAGGAATGCGATGTATTAAAAGATCGTTTACAAATCAGAAAGTAATATGTAATAATATTGAAACTACAATTCGTGAAATACATCATTTATATATCCACTTAAATAGGTCTGAAACTAGAATTAACGAAAAGGATTGATCTAAAAAACAATTTTCTGGATATGTTTGATGTGTTAGTAACCGTAATGAGACTATTATAACTCGAAGAAATGGCAAAATCGCAATTATTGGAAATTGCAAAGGTCAAGCGTTTGATTTAATATCAACTAAATTAACTGCTAAAGAGATGAGAGAAATTCTCGAAAATAATCAAGATAAACTTAGATATCCTATACGAGTAGAAAAATGAGACAATAAAGGTGAAATCTCTTGATTACACATTGATATTTCTCCGAACACACATGGAAAAAAATTACACTTCTTTCATGCATAATGAGCTTTTTATTGTATATAAACACACTAGTCCATCTAATAAAGTTTATATTGGAATAACAAAACAAAAGACTTATAAACGTTGAAGAGGAGGATGCGGATATTTACATAATATGTTCTTCAAGGCTGCAATTAATAAATATGGATGATCTAATTTTAAACACGAAATACTTTATGAAAATTTGTCTCAAGAAGAAGCTATGCAATTAGAGATTCAATTAATTGCAGAATATAACAGTACTAATCACAAATGTGGTTATAATATTACAAAAGGAGGAGATCTTAGAGGCCCTGTTACAGAGCTTACTCGTAAGAAATTAAGTGACTCTCATAAGAATATTCATCCAAGTGAAGAATCTCTAAGAAAGCGTTCTGAAACCATGAAAAAGTATTTGCAAACTCCAGAAGCAAAAGAGAAGTGGAGAAAAGCAAATAAGGGGAGAAAATTTTCAGAAGAGACTAAAAATAAGATTTCTGAAGCTTTAAAAGGACATAGTGTATTAGACATAACAAAAGCAAAAGTTAGAGATAAAAAGATTAAGTTAATTATTCAGTTAGATAAAAATAAAAATCCAATGTGTGTTTGAAAAGGAAGACAGGAAATACAAGACACTATTAATTATAATGCTGTAACTATAGCTAAAGTATGTAAGAAAAATCAAACAACAATCAAACATTTACACAAAGATTATTATTTTGTATACTTAGATGATTATCTACAGAATAATTAAACACTAAAGGTAAAAAATTATATTTTTTTAAAGCATAACATATGAAATGATATATTAAACTATTAAGATGGATCTGGGAGTTCCCACAGTGTCTCCTAGGTCTCATCTTAACCAAACTCTATACTGTAGAGTATAAAGAAACATTTAAAGAAATTCCAATTTATGCAGGAAACTTTCCTGGAGGTATTTCATTAGGATTATATATCTTAATGGGAGAATCAAGTTGGAAATATAATAGAAACTTTATTAAAGATCACGAATGAGGACATACAAGACAATCTTTATATTTAGGTCCTCTTTATTTACTAATTATTGGACTTCCAAGTATTATTTGGGCTATGATTCATACTCCAAATTCTAAGAAATCATATTACTGGTTCTACACAGAGAGATGAGCGGATAAACTTGGAGGTATACCTAAAAGATATTAATATATGGGAAACCTTTTATATCGCAAAATATCGGAAAAGAAACGTCTCCTTATTCAATTCAATTATTTATCACTGAGGGAGGTTGTTGGGAAGACGCATATCCATTTAAAAACGTTGTAAGATATAATACGAGCGCTACAGGTCATCAGCCTGGAGAACCAATGCATTTTCGAATTTGACCTATAGTAGATCCTGATTATTTAGAGTTACGTTATACTGGAGGAAATGAAGGAACATTCTCCTGAGAGTCTACTGAAGATGGGAAGTCAATTATTAATGATGGTTCGACACTTTATTGCTCTGGAAGACATAATGCTCCCTATTATTGTGATTTTAATATCTATACTCCCGTATCTAGTTCTACAGCACAAACATTAGAATTAGAAGCATTCCTTGGCGGAGAAAGTGGAGAATTCATCAATTTAGGAACATTATATTTAATTCAGGATTAAAATTTATCAAAGAAATACACTTGTACATAATGTGGATATGTATATGTAAAGGAACTGATTTTATAACAACATAATATGAATAAATTATTTATTTCCCAAAATAAAATGGGGGGGGTTCATTTCAATATAAATCTATAGAGGTATATGTAAATGATTTTGGAGCCCAAAGGACTGAAGGAGGTACAGGAACTTTAATTGCGGTTCCAAACACACAGGAGGCAAAATTATGTTTATTATCGCAAGATAGTGGAATAACTATTTCTGAAGAATTGACATTAGATGAAGGAATGTATTCTGATTTTACACCTGTATCTTATCCACCACAAGTATATACAAGTCATCAACCTTGAGGACAAAATGCGCATTACTCTTTAGTAAAAGAAATGGGAAGCCCCATATCATTAAAACCTCAATTAACTTATTTTACATTTACTGCAATATGTGGAATAGAAGTAGATGGAATCGAAATACATGATATGGATAATATAGGAAGAGTTAATGTTACAATAAGAAATATAGATACAAATGAAACAGAAACACACAATGATGTTGATTGTCAACTAGTTATGACTTCTTCATGAGGATTTGTAACTGCAGTCAGTCTTCCAAAATGAGAAAACGTAGAGATTAATTTCGAAGTATTTAGTGTAGAAATGAGAACTTAAAACAAAAGGAACCCAATTGGGTTCCTTTTTTGTTTAATCTATTGGTCCTCTTCATTTAGCAGGTTCCATAGTTGCTTTATTTAGATCTAAGGATAAGAAGATTCCTTTATTTACAATTTCTTCTCCTAATTCTGTTCTAGGATAATCTGGGTAGTAATAAATATATTGGGTACCTCCAGGATATTTTGTATCTTCCCACATTAAAGTTTTTATTTGCTTAATCGAAATCATACTTTCTGGAGCCCACATAAACAGTAAAGTTTTTGCATCATCTGATAGATATTTAAGTGGGGCCATCTCATAATTTTCTGTAGTCATAGTTATATCAGGCCATCCCTTCTTTGTGCTTACACCTCCCCATAATGCTGTTGCAACATCCATTCATGTTTCATGTCCAAGATCATCCTTATACATTGGACAATCATCTATATTAAAACATACATAGTTTGAATACGGATTATAAGCATAAACACATGTACTATCATATTCTCGTAATGGATTAATTATTAAACATTTTAGAGATTTTCCAAATAATGCAATGGTTTTGTTCTGTAAACTTGTGGAACCTTTTGACATAGACCATGTAGCTATAGGACTGGTACCTTCTCCTTCACTATATCTTACACTTAAGTCTAAATCGTCAGCTAATGGGTATTTAGCTAACACACTAGTACTCATTGTTCAAGTTCCTGGAGTATATTTGTCATATCTAAGTGATATAATATTTGTAGGACGTATAGTTCATACAAGTTCAATTGTTTTACATGAACCTGAATGTATTCCTGCAAAAGACAACCCGCCATTAATACTATCTGCAGTAGTGTCTCCTATATATGTTCCATCTACATATGCTTTAAAATAATATTTTCTAGGCATATCTAATGCAAGTTCACTACTTACAATATATAAAATAAAGCCTCAACCATTAGGATCATTAACATATCATGAAGGGAGTATAAGAGTATTTGTAGTTAATGCCCCAACCCATTGTTTAACTTTATATGAAGTGGTAGTACTTCCAACATAGAATTCTAATTCAGTTCCATATTTAACTGCTAAAATATTTCCTTGAAAATTAATTTTGAAGTTAACCCCCCCCCCAGTGATATTTTGTGATATAAACTGTTTAATCATCTTCTTTATAATATTTTATATATTTTCATTACTTATCTTTGAAATACTTATCATAAACATTCTTTGCATACCAGCCACAACCTACACCTACAGCTAAACTTACAACTGCAAGTAATAGACTACTAAAGCTCATTGCTGATACAATACTACAACCTGCCAATACTAAAGCAATTATAATTGCGGCAATAATTAATTTTGTTTTCCAAGTCATTGTTTTCATTTTATTTATATGTTAAATTATCATATGTTTTACCACTTTCAGAAACTATATAATTTTTCTGATTTTTATATAATGGTAATATTTCATTATTTCAAGATACAAAAGCATAAATATCTCCATAGAACGGATGTTCTTTTAAACCTTTTTCAAATTCTTCTGGAGAATTTTCTTTTGTAACTAGTGTATATGAATCTCCTAAATTAAAATTCATTTCAACACCTGTTTGTGTAATTTTTCTTAATGCAAACATGTATTTATATAT
>DBFNNF010000287.1:0-1991 GCA_048407585.1 Lactobacillus johnsonii
TTACTATCATACAAATATTTTTCAATAACTTATTACTAAGTGGCTAAAATTGATAACTAAGATGCAAAAAAGACAACCTAAACATAAAGTTTAAGTTGTCTTTTGAGATTCTACTTATCATTAACAATGATCAACGACTTAATTGCATCACGATTACTCATTGCTTCATACGCATCTTGAATATGATCTAAATCAAAACTCTTGGTAAATACCTTACCTGGATTGATTTTACCATCAAGAACTGCTTGTAATAAAACTTCTTTATCAGGTTTAGTTACAGAAGCAATACCACCACGCAAACCTACATTCTTCCAGAATAATTGGTTTGACTTAGGTTCTGCATGTGGTACACCCACTCTACCAATCACAGCACCAGGACGAGAAATTTGACCAGCTTGTTCAATAGCACTTTCTGCACCAACACATTCTAACACTGCATCAGCCCCAGCATTTTCCTTGGTTAAGGCTAACACATCCTTAGCAGCTTCTTCGTCTCGACTCGAAACAATATCGGTTGCACCAAATTCTTTACCTAATTGTGCACGAT
The DNA here is from genome assembly GCA_048407585.1 of Lactobacillus johnsonii. Lineage (GTDB taxonomy): Bacteria > Bacillota > Bacilli > Lactobacillales > Lactobacillaceae > Lactobacillus > Lactobacillus johnsonii_C. Next base: position 548 of record DBFNNF010000287.1, read on the forward strand.
CATCATGGTGAGATAAAAGAATAATTTTTTCAGCACCCAATAACTTGGCACCAATTACACCGGCAAGACCAACCGCACCATCCCCAATTACGGCTACAGTGTAACCAGGTTTTACTTCAGCATTTAAAGCTGCATGATAACCCGTTGCCATTACATCTGATAAGGTTTGAAGGGATGCCAATTGATCATCAGTGTAATCTTCTGGCTTTCCAGGAATTTTAACTAAACCTGAATTTGCTGGTTGATATTTCATGTATTCCGCTTGATATCCACCATTTGTTCCTGACTTTTGATTTAAGCAGTTACCTTCAAATCCGTTAATACATGCAACACAGTGGCCACAACCATGAGTAAATGGAACAATGACAAAGTCATTTGGTTTAATATCTGTTACATCATCACTAACTTCTTCAACTACACCAATTGCTTCATGGCCAATCAATGAACCAGATTCACGATCGGCAATACCTCTAAACCACCATAAATCTGAACCACAAACACTCGCACGAATCACATGAATAATAGCTTGATTTTCTCCATCAATCTTTGGCTTCTCTACTTCTTTTACTTTAACTTTACCAGGTTCTACAAAAACTGCTGCTTTCATATTCTATATCCTTTCGTTTCATTAACTTACACAGATAGTTTAAATTAAAAAAGTACCACCTACAATTGCTAAAAAAACATGCTACTATTCATTTCACGTATGACACACTCGTAAACAAAAAATCGGATCTATCCGATCCGATTTTAAGTCCTTAATTATTCTTATCTTCTTTGCTAGTCTTATTTTCTTTGTGATCTACTTGATCCTTCTTTTCACTATCTTTCTTATCTTTTTTGTCTTCATCAGTCTTAGTCTTTAAGATTTTTTGACTTTTAGCATCAATCTTAACTTCAGTTTCTTTATTGCCATCTTTTAATTCAACTTCCCAAACTGGTTGCTTATCGTCTATTTCTAAAGACCACTTAACTGCCTTACCAGATGACTTAGTTTGTGCAAGTTTTGTAGCTTCACTACGGCTTATTAAGCCATTTAGATCTAAGGCCTCTTCTTTATCATCTGCATCTAAGTTTTCTGACTTAGCTTTTAAAATTTTGCCACTACTTGCATCAATTTTAACTTTATATTCTTTTTCTGAATCAAAGCCCTCTATTTCATAAATATACTTATTTTTCTTATTCTTGAGTTCAATTTCCTTAATGGATTTTGAGCCATACTTTTCATTAAATTTATTAATTGCATCACTTTGAGAAAGATTGATTGAGTTAGAAGTTTGTGTTTGTTCCGTAGCTTGTCCACCAGTAGATGCTTGAGCTTGATTAATTAAAGTAAGACTAGTTCCACCAAGGGCTAAACCTAAAACAGCTGCGCCTAATGATAATCTCTTAATGTTTGTTCTCATAATAGAATCCTCACTTTTTTCAAATTTATTTTTTATTG
>DBFNNF010000288.1:0-2340 GCA_048407585.1 Lactobacillus johnsonii
CTATCTTAATTTGATATTTTCTTAATAACAAGAACTGCGCTAAAATATTTTAAGAAAATAGAGAATTAACGGAGGATTTTTATGGAAAATAAAGAACTGCAAGGGTTAACCGATGCCCAGGCAGAAGAGCGTCTTAAAAAAGATGGTCTAAATGAAGTTCCCGAACCTGAATTTAATTTTTTTAAAGAATTTATGTCCAAGTTATGGAACTTATCGGCCTGGATTTTAGAAGCAGCCTTACTATTAGAATGTATCTTAGGTAAATGGATCCAGTCCTTATTTGTTTTATTAATGCTTTTATTTGCGGCCTTTAACGGAGCTACTCAAAAGAAAAAGTCTCGTAGAGTTTTAAATACAATTTCTCATGAGCTAACTCCAACAGTATCTGTAAAAAGAAGTGGAAAATGGAAACAAATAAATTCAAAATTCTTGGCTGTCGGAGACTTGATTAGCCTAAAACGCGGAGATGTTTTAGCAGCTGACGTAAAAATTGCTCAAGGGCAGATTACAGTGGATGAAAGCTCCATTACTGGTGAATCAAAAGCAATTAAAAAATCTGTCGGTGATACCGCCTATGCTGGAACTACAGTAGTTGATGGCGATGCTTTAGCAATAGTAACGGCAACAGGAAGCAATTCTCGTTCTGGAAAAACTATTAATCTAATCAACAATTCCGCTGCTCCTGGTCATTTACAACAGTTATTAACCAAAATCATCTACTATCTCTGTCTCTTAGATGGGGTATTAACTTTGATTTTAGTAATCGCAGCATTGATCAGAGGACAAAATGTTATTGAAATGCTCCCGTTCTTAGCTATGATGTTTATTGCCTCTATTCCGGTTGCGATGCCATCTACCTTTGCCTTATCTAATTCTTTTGAAGCCACTCGTCTAAGTAAAGAAGGAGTATTAACATCTGACCTAACCGGTATTCAAGATGCTGCAAACTTAAACTTATTGCTACTTGATAAAACTGGAACAATTACTGAAAACAAGACAGCCGTCTCTCAATGGGACAATCTTAGCAACCTTCCAAATAAAGAAGTTCTTGCCTTAGTTGGAGCAGCTACTGATAAACGTAGTCCTAGTATCATTGATTCCGCAATCGATGAATATCTTAAAGAAAAAGGAATTACTCCTGATACTCCAGAAAAATTTGTCCCCTTCACATCTGATACCGGATATTCAATGGCTACCGTTGGCGGCTACAATATCAAGTTAGGTTCTTTTAAGCAACTTTCTTTAATAGATAAAAATGCTGATGAAGAAGCTAAAAATATTGATTTTACTGCTGGTCGTTCAGTTGCAGTTCTAATTAATGACAAACTAGCTGGAATATTTATTTTACGTGATAAAGTTAGATCAGATTCAAAGAAAGCTCTAGAAGAACTTAAAAAACGTGGAATCAAGCCAATTATGTTGACTGGAGATAACCGCAGAACTGCTGAAGCAGTTGCTAAAGAGGTTGGCTTAAAAGGAAAAGTTATCTCAATTCACGATTTCAATGATAAAACTGACGTTAATGATTTAGCCGGAATTGCTGACGTTTTACCAGAAGATAAGCTTAAGATGGTTAAACTATTCCAAAAAGATGGCTATATTGTCGGCATGACTGGTGACGGAGTTAATGATGCTCCTGCATTAAAGCAAGCTGAAGTTGGAATTGCCGTTTCAAATGCTGCTGATGTCGCTAAACGAAGTGGTAAGATGGTTCTCTTAGAAGATGGTTTAACCCCAATTGTTAAAATTCTTGATGCCGGCCACAGAGTTTACCAAAGAATGACCACCTGGTCTTTAACTAAATTATCTCGTACAGCTGAACTAACAATGCTTTTAACATTTGGTTACCTATGTTTTAACTATATTCCAATGGCATTGAATGCCATGGTTATTTATACCATTATGAATAATATGGTAACGATGATGATCGGAACAGATAATACGCACATTACTTATAAGCCAGAAAGTTGGAATATGCTCAAATTAGCTAAAATTGCTTTCTCACTTGCTGCTGGCTGGACTGCAATTGGTTTTGGCTTCGTTTGGTACCTTGTATCTCATAACTATGCTCAAGGAACTGTTTCTACAATGGTTTACGTTTACTTAGTTTTAAGTGCAATGTTGATTGTATTAATTACTAGAACTAGAAAATTTTTCTGGCAGTCAGCTCCATCAAAATCAGTTGCTATAGTTCAAATTATTGATATCTTGCTAACTTTTGCTTTAGCATTATTTGGTTTAGCCATGACTCAAATTAGCTTTGCAAATCTTGGCTTAACCATAATTGTAGCGTTAATTGCAGCAATTATAATTGATTTATTCTATCAACCAATTATGAAA
>DBFNNF010000289.1:0-7545 GCA_048407585.1 Lactobacillus johnsonii
TTTAATACAATATACTTACTTTAAGTTAGCTCAAATTAGTCATTCTTTATTCTTAATTAAACTATTTTTTATACTCTATATTCGAAAGGAAAGATATATGGCAAAAAAATCCAAAATCGTTAAGGCTGCTAAGCAGCGTGAATTAATCAAGAAATACTATGAATTAAAAGAAGCTGGTGACGTAGAAGCATTAGCAAAATTACCGCTTGATGCTCACCCAACTCACTACCATAACCGTGATTTACATGATGGTAGACCACATGGTTATATGCGTAAGTTTGGTATGTCACGTTTACGCTTCAAAGAATTAGCACACAAGGGACAACTTCCTGGTGTGCGCAAAGCTAGTTGGTAAAATTATAAAACTAGTTCTTAGTTAAATCAAAATTTAAACATATAGTCACACTTTAGACATTCCTGATGGAATGTCTTTTTTTGTGTTTAATACTACAAATTCTAAATTCATATTTTGATATAATTTTTACTAGGCTTTTATAGATAGCTAATATAAGAGCTTAGTAACTTTTCATGGCTCTACACCCCTCACATATATTTTAGGTTACGGAGGTGGAAGCCATGATAATTTGGATAGGCTGGAGTGTTGGTGTGCCTTGATAATAGCTGCTATTGCTATCGGAATTGTCTTAAACGCATTGGGTATTTTCCTAATCCGTGCAGCAATTGCTTATGCAATAACAAAAAAGGCTAATCACAAGGATTAGCCACACACTCAGTCATCTTAAGTTACGATTGGAGGTAGAGAGTACGAGTCTCTATCTCCTTTTCTTTTACAATTATATAAGATTTTGAAGGGAATGTCATCATTAATATATTTTAGCTTTGTCTGGTAAATTCAATATTTTTGAGGATACCGAAAATATCACCAGCAATTGATTTTACTTTAAATGATTTTCGATCATCAGCTAACTTAGCACGCATAATTACTTCGTCATCTTCATTTTTTATTTTTAAATCATTACCGGACAATTCATAAGTATCATTTTCTGATGTCGTACCATTTGTCATCTTTACTTTTTTATTATTAGAAAATTCTAGTTTTGTTTTTGATGTCACACCTAAAAATGTTGCTTGGTTAGTATAAGGTCCATCTAAATGATGCGATCTATAATTACTCCATCCAATTAACGAGATAATTGCTATTAAAGCTATTACTGCAACTACAATCCAGTTTGCTTTGTTTTTCTTTAATTTTTCGTAGTTATGCATTTAGTGACCTCTTTATTACTCTTTCTCAAAAACCATGGTCGTACTCATTCCACTTCTCCAAAATACAATTAAGTTCTTTGAAGACGGAGCTTGTTTTTCACCATTAATTACAAAATCAGTAGAACCTGCTGGATAGAATGAAACAGACCAGTTAATTTGAGCATCATCTAATGAGCCAGTTAAACTATTCTGCGTCTTTTGGAAGTTTAAGGGATGTAGATCGTCGTTATAACTTAATCCATCTTTATTAACAACTACTTTATCGCCGCCCACCATTTGAATTGCATCTGGAGTTACAGACAAGGTAATTGGATTTTCAGCATTTACCTTGTCTTCTCCACCATCTCGAACAACAATTTTTGTGGATTTCCAGGTTCCAGCTAAGCTGCTATAGTTTCCTTGCTCAATCTGATCAAAGTTCATCTTGGTATCACTGTTATTGCTTTTAGCAGTGTTTTTTGTTCCTTTTTCAGCTTTATTATTGGATTGCTTTACACTAGAGCTACTTTGACTCTTATTAGCCGAACTAGAGCTAGAAGATTGTGCATTATCCATTTCTTCTGCATTCTTTTTAGATTGACTTTGGTTCGAGTTCTTTTTAGTAGAAACTACTGAACTTTTCTTACTATTATGGTTCCCACTACTCGTATTTTGATTACTACAGCCTGCTAATAAAAGTGTCGACAATATTCCTACTGTAATTAATACTTTCTTTTTCATTATTTATCCAACTTTTCTCTAATTTAATTAACGTGATGGTTTATTGTTCCACTAACTTCAACTTTTCTAGGACGGGTAGAGTTAACCGCACTAACTGTTGAAGCCACTGCAGCAATTTTAGCACTTCTAGCTGTATCTTCTTGAATAGCCTTAATCTGTTCTTGGATTGCCATTTGATTTGCTCGATATTGTTGCGTTTCGAGCAGGTTAAAAGCTTCTTGTAATGTAGTTGCTCGGTTTTCACTCACTAACTTCCATAGAAGATATACATCTCCATAATTATAGAACTTTTCAGGGAAGCCGTTTTTTCCGTTTTGGTAAACTGGATTATTTAATTCTTCATTAAGCTTTACTTGATCTTTAGCTATTTGCTCATTAAGTGGCTTAATATACTTAAAATATTTAAAAATCATTAAGCCAGCTGGTAAAATTGACCCAACCAAAGCATCTCCCCAAGAGAAAAAATCACCCGTCTGATTGTTCAAGCCTACTATAACTGCTAAAATCCAAAGAAAGATAATGGTTTTACGCCACTTTCTCTTTGCATTTTCTAGTCTATTTTTATCATCAGACAAAGTTTGTTGTGCTTGTGCAACACCAGCGGTTTCCATTCTTTTTTGGTCAAGGTAATTTAATAATTCATTTCTATCCATACTTTTATTCTTCCTATTACTCATAAAAAAAGCATATTCGATTGGGAATATGCTTTTATAGATACTAATTTTATACGATTAATTAGTCGTTCTTTCTCTTCTTACTTGCACCTAAAGCACCTAATCCAAGAGAAGCAATTGACAAACCAGCTAAACTTGCGAATAAGCTAATCTTTTCGTCAGTTCCGGCTTGTGGCAACTTATTTTCGGTAGCTTTTGCTTGTGAGCCCTTTGTTGCAGCAGCTGGTGTAGTAGAAGTAGTACCAGCGTTAACTTTGCTGTTTAAAGCAACAACATGAGCATCACTTGCTTTAGCAGCTGCATCAGTAGTCTTTACTTCATTTGAAGCATTCTTTGCTGGAGCAACAACTTTAACATCAGTAGTTTTTTCAGTTGCAGCTTTAGTATCATTCTTAACTACACTTGCAGTATTTTCAGTAGCTTTGTTTTCACTCTTAAGTACATCAGTGGTCTTAGTATTTGAACCTTCATTCTTAGCTACTGGAGTCTTAGTATCAGAAGGAGTCTTTGATGAAGTAGTTGAAGAGTTACTTTCAGTAGTTTGGTTAGTATTTGATGATGAAGTGCTTGTAGTTGATTGATCTTTCTTTGAAGTTGTATTGTCTGTTACATTTTGGGATGCTTGATCCTTCTTTGTATCAGTTGTTGATTGGTTCTTGTTGTCAGAAGCATTTTCATCTGATTTGATACCATGGTTTCTGTTGTAAGCATCCCGATCAACTTTAATTAATTCTTTGTTGTAAATAAAGTATGGGAGAACCGTTTCATATTTTACTTCAGGTTGATAAAACCCTTCTCCACTAGCACCTTCTTGCTTTATTTCAGGATTCGTGCCAGGCATTCCAAATTTTATAGTTTTTGGATTAGTATTAGCTAAAATCCAATTTTTATCTTTTTTAATATTTCTTGCTACCAATTCAGCTAATTTATCACTGTAAAAGCCTTCTTCGTTCTTATAATCAGACTCTTCTAGTGCGGTACGACTTCCTATTAATGTAGCCAAATATGGATTTTGCATTGTCTCCCAAATTGCGCCTAAAGCACCAGTATTGTTACGAGCTTTTTGTACAGTAGGATCATCCTCTACAGCATGCCACTCATCACTTGCAATCAATTCGCCATTTTGAGGCAAATTAATCTTCTTTAAGTTATCACTAGCTTCTTTTCTTGAACTTTCAAGAGAAGTATTATCTTTTTCTACTGCCTTATTAAGATAACTAGTTAGACTTTCCTTAGCAGCATTAAGTTCGTTATTTACAGGTGTCCAATCATATGTTTTAAGTTGAGATTGATGAATTCGAATAGCATTAGGATCCTCATCTTTACCTCCTAATACTGCATTATCTACAAAAATAGGTAGACCAGTACTATACCGATCCCAAACGGCAACATCATAGTCTTTACGTGCATTGAGAGGTGTATTCACATATTCATGATATTGCTTCATAGCAGTATCTTTAAGTTGTTCTTTACTTGGAATCTTAGTGTCAGCTTGATTACTTGCTTGTGCACTAGCAACATTTAACTTACTACTATCAGCATTAACGGTGTTTTGCTTAACTTCTGTGCTATTAGCATTGTTATTATTGACTGCTTGTACATTGTCAGCTTTAGCAACATTTCCATTAAGTGCAAATGCTCCAGCTGCAAACAAAGCAGACATCAACATTGTTGTTCTTTTCTTCATTTTACATCCTCCAAAAAAGTAATAAATAACAGTTTATACAAGGGTAGTTTACCCCCCCCATTTTCAACTAAGTCAAGCCTTTTCACACAATTTGTTGTAATTTTTTACACCGCTTTAATACCTTTCCCTTTATACCAACATTTTCCAAAAACAAAAAAATTCCGAAATTTATCATCAATCGATAAAATTTCGGAATTTTTTATTATTGGTAATTCGTTTTTTTCCTAAGTGCTTCTGTTAATACCTTAGAAAAATTAATTTTCTTTTTCTCAGCTTGGAGGACCAGCTTAGCAGGTACAGTTACATTTTTTCAAAATTAGCTGCTGATTTTGTTAGCCTAGTCGATACTAATGCCACAAAAGCGCCAGGATCCTCTATTTTAAGCTCAACAGGATCAGTCATTTTTGCAATTTCTTTTCATCAAACAAAATTGTTCCCAAAGCATCTGCTACCATTTCAAAAGCATCTTTTAGTCCATGCCCTTCAGTAATGGCTCCCTTAACATCGGGAAAACTAATAAAGTAAACATTATCTTGAATTGGTTTAAAGATTGCTGGGTATGTTACAATTCTTTCTTTCATGATTATTCCTTTCAACAACTCAAATTACTTTATTATCTTCGTCTTATTCTAAACAAAATATGTTATAATTCTTATATAAAGAAATTCAAGATGACAAAAAAGGATTATCCAATGCCGGTTGGATAATCCCTTTTTTATTGGGAGGTTTTTGGCACACTATTTATGCCGATACTTTTTACGTCGATACTTCTTTCTCTTAGACTTAGAAGTTTTTAACCAATAGCTAAGCATAGTGCTATAAGTGGCCACTACAAGTCCAGAGACCAAAGAAACAAGGACGTCTTTAAGAAAATTCAAGATGACTACACCTCCCTTAGGGCAAGTGTGCCGTATTGATTATATCAAAATCAGAGTTTATAAATTTAAAATTTTCAAGAAAAAAAGCTCCGACTTTTGTCGGAGCTTCTTTTACTCAAGAACTAAAAATTAGTCGTCAAGCTTTTCTTTGTTAACAACATCTAACTTGTCGTCAAATGTGTAAACAACTGGTTCACCAGTCTTCATTTCTAAGTCCATGATGTCATCATCAGAGATGTTTTCGATGTACTTAGTTAAAGCACGAAGTGAGTTACCGTGTGCAGCAATAATAACGTTCTTGCCGTCAAGTAAATCTGGAGCAATGTGATCTTCCCAGAATGGCATTACACGATCTAAAGTAACGTGTAAGTTTTCTGCCTTAGGAACGATATGTGGATCAAGATTTGCGTAACGACGGTCATGTGCTTGACTGTATTCGTTATCGTCATCAATAGCTGGTGGCAAAACATCGTATGAACGACGCCAAATGTGAACTTGTTCGTCACCGTACTTTTCAGCAGTATCCTTCTTGTTTAAACCTTGAAGAGCACCGTAATGACGTTCGTTTAATCTCCAAGTCTTAGTTTCAGGAATCCAAAGTTGGTCACTTTCTTCAAGTGCGTAGTGCAAAGTCTTGATAGCACGAGTTAATAATGAAGTGTAAGCTTGATCAAATTCAAGACCGTGTTCCTTAATTAAACGACCAGCCTTCTTAGCTTCTTCAACACCTTTTTCTGAAAGGTTTACATCAACCCAACCAGTAAATTGGTTAGAAAGGTTCCATTCACTTTGACCGTGACGAATTAAAACTAATTTCGACATGAACTGTATCTCCTTTAAAATTCAATGTTTCACTAACTATTTTACACGCTTATTCAAAATTTTCATAGGAATTACGAAAAAAAGCTTGATTAATTCACAAAATATTTAATGTTAAAATAACGATAGATATATTAATTTTGATGAATTGGAAGTATTTAATTATGGAAAATATCAAGTTAGATGGTGGGCATCTCTCACTTGAACAGCTAAATGCAATTTTTAGAACAATTCCACAAGAAATGGACGTTTTAGATGAAAACGACCGTGTTGTCTGGTCCTCTATGAATGAGAATCGCCTCTTTAAGCGTACTGAAAAAGATATAGGTAAGACTGTTTTTGAAGTGCATCCCGGCCACAGTCAAAAGCATGTTAAGGAAGTTCTAGATCAAATGCACGCCGGCAAGCGTAAAAACATTTCAATCATGATTACCAAAAATAAACAACCAATTAACATTTCCTTCTATAGTCTTCATAATGAACATGGTAAATATATTGGCTGCATTGAAGTAACCCAAGCAGTAAGCAACTTACAAGTTAAGGGCAGTAAATTACGCAATATTTTAAATGTCCTTAAAAAGCACTAAAGTTAAGCTCTTAGAATACTTTTTTCAGCCAAAAATAGAGTAAATTAAAATAAGATAGATACATTTAGGGGGGGAATATATTTTTATGAAGAAAAAATTCAGCTTCCTAATTTTATTGGGAGTAATTTTAGTTTCTTTAACTACAGCTTGTTCAAATAAAAGCAGTAAACAAACAAAGAGTACTGAACCTTCTGCAAGCTCATTAATCAATGCGAAATTTAATTCTAGCTTCGCTAACGGTCACTTCACTCAAACCACTAATTCTGATGAAATGAACCAAAAGTCAAAATCAGAAGGTTTATTCAAAGACAAAGGTGATGTAACTAACCTTACTTATACCTTAACTCAAAAGAAAAAATCTCAAACTGAACAAATGTGGCTTACCACGAAAGACATGTACTTACTTTTAGAGCAAAACAAGGGGCATTGGATTAAAAACTCAATTGATGCAGACACTTTTGATCCTGATCAAGTAAAGGAAAGATTCGATCCTGCAACTTTTAAGAAAATTAATAAAGCTTTTGCTAAAAAAGCCACTGTTCAAAGAAAAAATGGAAATTATGAAATTAGTTTTGATGGTACCGACGCTAACCTATGGAATGCAGTCAATCCTTTAATTATTGATGCCATGAACACTCCCGGCTCTCAAAACATGCAGGTAGCCCGCTTAGTAAAATCAGCTCAAGTTCAAAATCTTAAGATCACTTATTTAATTGATCCAACTACCAAAAATGTCGAATCAATGACCTTTAAGGCCCAATATACTGCTGGCGGAAAATATAACTTCACTTGGAACCTAACTTATGACCAATTAGGTCAACACAGTGATTTAGCCGTTCCTTCTGACATTCAAAAGAATGCAATTAGTGCTGAAGACATCAAGAAAGCACAAGAAGAACAAAATAATCAATAATCATTTAGAAAGATACACTGATGGAAAAAAATAAAATCAA
>DBFNNF010000290.1:0-10938 GCA_048407585.1 Lactobacillus johnsonii
AAGCAATGATAAATTATTATTCTAAAAATACTAATAATTTATCTGTTCAAAAAGAATTAGACAAAATATCTGCGGATAATATTAATGTATCAACTAAACTCTCAGATATTACTCAACAAATCAAAGATGGAATTGATCTTACATATAATAAGACAAAAAATGATAAAGACTATTCAGAATTAAAAAAGAAATTACCTCAACTTGTTGGAGACTCATTTAGCAAAAAACTAATTGAATTAGATGAACCAGCAGTTAACCAGTCAGGTCAATCTCAGTTTCCATATGGTAGTACTACCAGTGTACTGGTAACTTTTGGTAGATATAACTATAGATCTGTTGAAGTCCCTATCTACGTATCAGTTAATTATGAAACTCCAGCCTTAAAAGATAAGGATGGAAAAGATAAAAAGTTAAAGGGCCAAGATTTATTCGTTTTATCGTATAACTTGAAAGAAAACAAATTAAATCTATCAAATTACGTAAAGGGGATAAATCAAAATGAGTAAACTCGAAAAATTTAGTATTATTTGGATTATCTTAATGTTTCTGTGCATTAGTGTCACAGTACTACAAGCAAAAGTTAATACTGATGCGCGAATGGCTTTGATTAAGGAAGTTAAACTATCTAGAGCACAAAAAAATAAGAAAATTGCAGAATTTGAAAAGAAAGAGAAAGCCGTAAATAAGGCCGTATTAGTTAGAGCAGATAGTAGTAATGATCCAGTACTAAAATCTGTTGCTCAGCAAAATATCAATTACAAAAAAGTAACCAATATAGCTAATAGCTTTTTCAAAAAATACTATACATGGACGAATAGTGATGAATATAATGCTAGAGCAAAAGAATTAGCTAATATCATTACTCCCGAATTAGCTAAGAACAAAGACTTATTTAAGGATGTTAAAGACGTAACCGGTGATGATTATGTTAAAACTAGTGGCCTTCAATCAAGATTTGAAAAAGCAGAAGCCTATTTAACCCAATCAAGTAATGACGGTAAGGTTCAGGCATTAGTCAAAGTAACTAATTCAGGTTGGACCAAAGGACAAGAAGATGAGTCTGGTTTAGCTACTAATTGGTATGATCTAACCTTAGATTTAAAGACTAATAAAATTTCAAATTTAAAATTAGTTCTACAACAAAGGGTTGAAGATGATGATGAGTAGAATTAATTTAGAATATTTAAAACTTAAAAATTTATACGAAAAGTACAAAAGATTTCTATGGACTGGGACTACAGTTTGGATAGGAATCTTTTTTATTGCCTTTGGAATTTTCTTTATGACAACTGGAGGAAGAGATACGACTACATTTGCAGGGAATGAAATGAAACCTGCTGAGGGAATGAAGTTAATTAGATCAGATTTTACTAGTCAAAGTGAATTTACTTTAATTTTATACAGAACTAATTGCCCAGCATGTCATAAAGCTGAAAAAAATTTAATTGCAAATTTAAATAAATCTAAGACCAAAGCTAAACATGATTACATTGTTCTAGATGTTGAAAAATTAAATTCTGATCAAAAAAATGAACTAATTAGATTAATGCCGAATATTACAGTTAGAAAAAATCACATTCCAACTCCTTTAGTAGCTAATATTAAACCTACTAGTTATAACAAATCAGTTTTGTTAGATGTCAGCAAAACTGACAATGAACAAAATTATGTAAGAGTTTTAAAGAATAGTACTAAATTGGAGGCCAAATTATGATTGAATGGGCGATTCGTTTTTTTCTAATTTTAACAGCAATAGTTACGATAAATTCTCTTTATAGCATGATCTTATATCGACGAAAAAAGAGTGTTTGGAGGATTAGTTTATTTACAGGAGTAGTAGTCTTATGTACTATTGCGATATTTCTTTTATGGAATAGTAGTCAAAAAATTTACAGCATCCCATACGGCGGACATGTATTAAAAATAATGGATAGTCCATTTGTTGCATTTTTTAATTACATTCCTAAATGGTTTGTTTTTATCTGGTTCATAGTACCTGTTTTAATTGCATGGATATTCTTTATCGGTAAAAGCGGATTTACGTACGAAAAAATAAAGAAAGAATACTATAATTTTGTAAAAAAACAGCAAGAAAAAGATGCTGCAGACAAGAATAAAGAAAAGTCTGAGAAAGCAATTGAAACTAGTGAGTCTGCTGTATCTGTAGCAAATTCAAATGCGACTGAACCAGCAGTAACCGAAAAAACAGAAGAATTAATTGATTTACAAGAGCAGACAGCGACAAAAAAAGCCGCTGAAGCTAAAAAAATGCCGCCTAAGCAATTTTTCTTAGAAGATAGTTATCCTACTATCAGATTCAACTATGCGTCTTTACAGGGGATACATAAGGCAATTAGTCATGCTAAAAAGGAATTAGTTTTAGGAAAAACCAAAAATGGGTATGTTGCTGTTTATGCAACAAGAAATGGTTATCAAAAATTAAAAGAAATTTTTTCTCGAAATAGTATAGATATAACACCACTTAAGGCAACTCCTTCTGTGGTGTTTTTCACTTATACGAAAACAAATACTTATACCATTAGAAATTATGTTATGAAACTAGAGATGAAGGGATCGGTGAATAAAGTAAATGACAAGTAATCAAATTTTAGATTTGATCTTTTATTGGATTTTACCTTTATCTGTTTCTTTGGGTGCATTCTTTATTTTTATTCAGTTGACTCATATAAGCTATAAGAGAGCAGATTTAGACAGAGTTTGGAAAGTTGCTCTTAAAATTGGAATTGCCATAGGTATTCTTGCACTACTATATGTAGGATGGTTATTTATTAAAAAAATTCCAATGGTTAAAACTGTAGGATCTTATTTTGACTTCATATTTAGCTTTATTACCGATTCTAAATGGATAGCAGATCTGAAAATAAGTATCGCTAATATTGCAAAAAAGGTCATTAATTTCTTTAATAATTGGATTCCAGTTTACATAAGAGCATTCATACTAGTTTGGGTTCCCGGTGTTTTAATATGGATTCAGAGTTTAATTTGGAGAATCAAGTTTAGCCGATGTCTTAATATTGTAGTAAGAACATTCTTTATGTTTCCAATACTAGCATTTAGATACTTCTTAGGATATCAAACTCCATTTTTTGACTATGTTCAGGCAAAACTTTATATTGCAAAAATTAAAGAAAATGTTAGTGATAGTTATTTTGATGCTCTTCAAGAAAAAGATGATACTGGTCACAAATTTGACAATGGTCAAGGTGGTACAGTTCAAAATCAAAAAATTAAAGCTGCAGCTTTAGCCTTTCGTAATACTCATGCAACTATTAGAACAGTAAATGGTGTTAGACACGCCCAATTAAGCGTTAAACAATCTAGAGAAACGCAAACTGATCAATTAATTGAACAGCAACTGAGGGGACTGGGATTAAGATTATCTGCTTCAAGTATCCGTTTCCAAGAAGATCCTATTCTAAACCCCGAAAAAGGCGGATATATTTTTGACTCGGATGTTCCGTATAATGCTGGAGACGCTTTAGGAAGTTGGTTGAGCATTTTTTCAAATCCATTTTCTAGTGACAAAAGAGTTGCTAATGGTGGAGATGGTTCTATTTCAGCCATTAAAAATATGTACACAAGTACAGTAAGCTATTTTATCCATTTAACGCCGGCTGCAGTCTATGAAAAGGTTAAAAAATCAGCAAAAAGTAAGTATACTCCAGACTTTACAACACTAAATGCAAAATACAAGACACAACAAAATCTTGACTTAAGTGTTGTCCCTGAACCTGTCGATCCAGATACAGGTGAAACTGTTGAAATGTTAACGGAAAAAGCTGTAGCTGTAGCTAAGGATAGAGTAGCTGACATTACTGACTTTTTGACAAGAGCCAAAATGAATGTAAGTTTTGAAAGAGTTTTGGTTGGTGGAAATACTGCAGTTTATGAATATACTCTATCTCGATCAGCTAATCTTCCTCTGGACTGGAATAAACTTCAAGAAGGCTTAGCTAACTTTATGAAGATTAACGATATTCCAGTTTTTAGAATTGAAAAGGGTAATTTGTTAATCACAATGGTCAATAAGGTTAACATCCCTGTTGACTTTAGAAAGATGATTTTAAACCGTCCTAAGGGAACATCAGACATTATCTCAGGAATTGCCGGTGTAGATGGACTAGGAAACACTATTGACTTTAATTTGGGCGATAAAAACCCACATGCAATGCTTTTTGGTAAGACTGGTACCGGTAAAACTGTGTTGATTATGAACATTCTATATTCGATTATGAGTGCGACAGATCCCGATCATTTAAGAATTTATTTTATTGACGGAAAAGGAAACTCATTTGAGTTTATGAGAACGGATAATCCGGGCGCTCCAGCTTATCACCCTAATCCGTTCGTTGCTGCACAACCCGCTGACGGTTCAGGGGATATAGATTACGCCCGAGGAGTTGTACAGCATTTAGTTAAAGAATGTCGAAGACGAATTGAACTGTTTAAGCAAAGAGGTGTCTCTAAGCTAGCAGAATTTAACAGAAAATATCCAGATGAAGCATTGCCTGAAATTTTAGCGATCTGTGACGAATTTTCAGCTTTAACAGATTCTGATAATTTCTTAAAAGCGAGTGAACTTGCAGAAAAGAGTATGACAGATGCGTTTGAGTATCTTGCAAAAATGGCACGGTCAACAGGTATTCGTATGTTGCTTGCTAACCAAACTGCTCGTAAAGAAAAAGTTCCCGGTCGTATTACAGCAAATATTACAGGCCGTGTTTCTTTAGGGGTTACAGAACCTATTGAATCAGATATAGCTTTGCCAGCAAGTAAAGTTAATCTCTCATTAATTTCACAACCCGGTGAGTTTTATTCAGCAATGCACGGTCCACGTAATTTGCAACATGGTAATACACCATATTTATCTGATGATGTTTTGTACGCACTAAACGATAGCTTAGAGAAGAAATTCGGACATCGTGACTACTTATTTACTAGAGAAGAAATTATGGCTGAAATGGATGATAGTGTGGGCTTAGGCGATGAAGAAACTAGGTACAATTATCCAATCCCAGCTAAATTGCCAACAAAAGATACACACTTAACTGAATTAATACCAATTATTAGTCAATACCCAGAGTGGGCAGTTGCTAATCAATATGGACCCATCTTTAAAGATAATGTAGATGTTAAAAAAATAGATGATAGCCGTATAAGAAGACACAATTTCAAAAAATTAAATGCTGCTTTAGAAAATGCGGCTAAACGAGTTCAAGCCACTAGAGCAGCAGAAAATGCCGATACCAGAAAAGCTGTAGGCGCTGAGGTTGCAGCCTTTACAGCCGGCAATGATAAAGGAAGTCTCTAATGGAAAACGTTTTAGATATTTACGGAAGACAATATAATCAACTCATTTCTTATGAAGAAGCACTAAAAAAATTTAATCGCTACTTAGCCTATGCTCGTATGGGACCAACATCGGTATATGAAGTTAAAAGTTTTTCAATCAATAATGTTTCTGGATTAAAAAGTGCATTAGATCAAGTTCCAAGAAGTTCTGCAATTTGGCAACATACTGATAAATGGCATGTAGCAGCTATCTATATTCCAGCAAATACCGGCTTTAAGTTTAGTAGAAAAATTACTAATCTGTTTAGTCACGGTATCGTAGATAAAGATTCTTTTAGAAAAGCTTGGATAGAAACAAATGGTAATTATGAATATGGTGTTTTTCCGAAGAAACCCGGCGATGCGCCTAGTAATGCAAGAGTTAAGCAAGCTAGTTATATAGTTGCTGATAGACGATATCCTGAAAACGAACACTCCAAAATTCCGGGATCTTTTAAGAAAAACGAGACGCATAGAACTCATTTAATAAGCTCACAAATTACTGGAATTGAACATCACAGGGGACTATTAATTGATTTTGATGGCTGGCTTAATAGTAATCCTATGAATCAATTTGAGACTAAAGTCTTAAATATGACTAAGGAACAGGATATTGTATGGTCTGCAAATATATGGATAGGCTCAGATAATTACTTACATTGGAAATACCTAATTTATGATAAAAATTATCATTTAATTACAGAAAAAGAGTGGATTGATGATCGTTGGACCTATATTTGGCGATTTGATAGAGGACAAGAAAGATTAAGTATGGAATTAGAACTTAACGAATAAAAGCATATTTAATTTTTATAGTTGAGACAATTTTGCTTATAAGAAAGGGTAATAGAATGAAGATTAATCAAGTAGTAACGGAAGGATTAGTAGGAGTAACAACCCAAAGTCATATAAAAGAAAAATTAGAAAAGCTTAGTAAAGAAAGTAAGCAAAAAAATATATATTTAAATCGTTACGTAAACTTTACTGATGCGGATTCTAGAATGATTTGGGTAACAGCAATTATTGACGATAAGTTAAAGAAAGCAGCCGAAGAGGGCCATCATGAATATAAATTAGTACTTAGGGATGTTTTATCGGAAGTTAGACAAAATTGCTCTAAAGATAATAATCGTGAAAAATTTGAAAAGGAAGTTCTGAGATTAGCAAAATCCTTAAACATAAATCGTACAATTGGTTCATTTTTGATACCGAAATATAGAAATGAAACCATATATTCATTTGATTTATTGAAATTATTTATAGATTTGTTACCTGATGATGCCTATTCTCTAAAACAATACTTATGTTTTAAATATGAACCAATACTTTTGCAGTGTGAGATAACCAATTCAAAAAAACATGAAAACTTAGCAAACTTAGTTATTACATTTGCTTGGTAATTAAAAGAAAGGAATTATTATGAGAACTGCATCGGATGTCCGAAAAGTAATGCCACAAGAATTCCCTCCTACTGTAGTTGATGTAAAACCCAAAATAAAGTCAATGCTCACTTCTGAAGAATATATAACTTATGTTAACAAGTATTTAGATAAAAAAATTGATATGAGTATTGAGCGCAATAAGGAATTAATACAAACATATGGTAATCAAAATTATCCATTTGTGATTTTAGAAAAATATATTGACTATAAGTTCCTAGCTAATTATTTAGTTATGGAACTAAATCTTAGTGTTGAAGAACGAGATGCCTTTGTTAAATTTAATCTGGCTGGCTATACTTTACAAAAAGTAAAAAAATTGGTTAAACACTTGATGATAAGAGAAAGAGGCTTTAGTTTTTTAGAAGATAAAACTCAGTATTATAACCTTTATGACGAAATAGAAACACGTCAAGAATATCTATACTCTGAAGCGTGTTTTTATATTGAAAACAATTCGATAAATAAAAAAACGGTTTTATTAAAAGAGTTGACATTGGTAATGATAGCTGAGCTTGTAATAATAGCTATTAGCCAATTTGAAGCATGGGGTCTTGGTTTTGTACCAATTGTAGCTGCACCGTTAGCAATTATTATTTTAATTGTTGAAGATAGAAAGAAACTTAAAAAAATTCGGAAACAGGAGCAAAGATTAATTTTATTAGAAAATGAGGAAAAATATGAAAAAAGCTAAAGATTCAAGTCAAAAAAACAACTCCAAAATTAGTAATAAGATCAATGATTTAAAAAAAGCTCAATCAGATAATAACAGCCAAAAAAATTATGTTGTGTACGTAAGATGAGGAACAGCTTATGAGTAATAATGAATTAATAGAGTATGTAGAAAATTATACGTACATTGAGTTACAACTTACTATGAATCAAGCTCTTAATCATTATGAAAGTATAGAGGGCATAGATTCAAAATATTATAGTCAATTTATCCCTGAAAAAGCTATTAAACAAATGGTACCAAGACTAGCCATGAATTATATGGTTTCCCACATATGTACTGACAAACATAAAATTCAAATGGGTGTAGAGAATTATATTAAAGAAAATTACGGTATCGACTACATGAAAATGTTGTTGAAAAGAAGTGTATCCGATCAAAAAATTAGAATACTTATTTTAGATGACTTTTTTGATGTAATTAAAACCACGAGTCCATATCGTCAAGTAAAAGACTTAAATTTTTGGTTTGATGCTACTAAGCGAGTAAAAACAAATCTTGAATTACAACATTACGTAAGTAGAGATAATTTACCGTATTTTGTAGAAACCTATGCTCCTGATTGGAAGGAACAAACAAATTAAGTAGTACTATCTGAACAGTGACGAAAACAGTGAGACGCAGTAAGAATTCAATATTAGTGTTAAAAACGACTTTCATGTAACTGAAAGCCGTTTTTTATATGATGTAGAAAGGAAAACTTTAACATGAAATTGAATAAATATGTATTATCAGCAAGCGTATTGGTAGCTTTAGGTGCAGGAATTGGAGTAAGTAATGTTGTTCATGCGGACAGTATTACTTCTACAGCTCATGAAAGCGTATATCACCTAACTACTAAGGATGGGTGGTCTAATGATCTTCAAAGCATTGTTTGGAATGAAAAAGGCAAATATTACGATTTGTATTTCTTACATTCTGAAACGGCAGACGATCCTAATGAGGCTGGTCACCAAAATTGGTATCACACTACCACTAAAGATTTTGTTCATTTTACCCAACAAAATGAAGCAATTAAAGCAGATGGTCCCGAGGCACCTTATACTTGGTCCAGTGCTTGGACTGGAACAGTTTTAGTCAACAAGGGACAAATTAAGGGTGTGCCTAAGGGCGCTCAAGTTGCTTACTTCTCTGGCCTTGAAAAGCATGATGGTGGTTCTCAAAATATTTGGGCTGCATGGTCTAGCGATAACGGAAAGACTTTTAGCCATGTGCTAAATAACGCATCCCCTGTGATTGATCATTCATGGGGCTGGACTAGTCAGAATCGTGTAGATGAACGTGATCCTGCTGTTGTTTACTGGCATGGAAAGATGCTAATGTATGTTGCTGAAGGAAGTGAAATCGGCGTATATCAGTCTAAGGATGGCATTAACTGGTCCAAAGCTGATCCAAATGGAGCATCTAAAGTAGGGATGGGAACTTATTTACGAGGCGTAGACTTACGTGATACTACACCAGTAGAATGTCCTGTACTAAGAACAATGAAGACACCAAATGGTCAAACTAAACAAGTTCTCTTCTTTGGTGCAAAAGCTCCACATGCAGGACAAACTACAGGAACTTATTACATTGTAGGACACTTAGATAGTAATGGGCTTTTTGCGCCTGAAACTGATGCCAAGCGTTTAGATCAAGGCTCTGATTATTATGGCGCTAACTTTTCCGGTAGTTCAGATTTATCTGAATCAGCAAAAACTATTAAGTCTATGGGATGGATTGGTAACTGGAGCTATACTGCAAATGGTGTTCATAATGACGAAGCTGCAACTAGTGAATTTACCAAACGTTTAGGATCATATTCTGTAGCTAGAGATTTAGAAATGAACAATGATTTAACTATTAAGTCAACGCCAATTGTTGGTCAAGGCAAAGATGTAAAACGTTATACTGGAGTATCTAAAGATCGACCTATTAACGGAGTTAATGCGAGTTCTAATCGACCATTTACTAATGGAAGAGATACTAATGGATTAATTCATAATCTATTTGACGTACCAAACTTATCTGTAAATAAAGCCTACAATCTTCATTTCTATAATACTAAAGGTAACTATACAGGACGCATTTACATTGATATTTGGCAAGGTAAGGATTACGTAAGATTTAATTATGATCCAAGCAACGGTAAGTATAATGTGAAGACAAGATCTGGCGAATTAGATAGAGGAAGAAATGGTCAAGCTGCTTCAAGTTATTACTTTGATGGACTTTTAGGATCAGGTAATGGATATATTGCTGATTCTGGACTTAAAAACCAAAAATCTATTAATTTGAAAGTATTAACTGATAAAAATTCTGTAGAGTTCTTTTTCCCGAATGGTCAAACTTATACTGTAGCTCGTTTTAATACTAGTCATAAACAAGACTTTAAAGTATTTACAGAAGATCCTTCAGGTGGTAACAAAGTAGACATTACACAGGAGGATTTAAACTAACATGCTTACTCATAAGGAGTACTCTGATACACAAACTACATACGTAAAAATCAAAAATCGAGTGTGGAATGATCCCTTAATTTTGTGTCCGATTTTACTACTAAATGCTACTCTTATATCCTTGGGATTTATTTGTTTATGTATGCTTACGTATAATTTAAGTATTAACTCTCTTGGAATACAATTATTAGCTATTTGGGGATGTGTAATAGGTGCTGTTATATTTTTTAGTATGTTACTAGTGCCATTAGAAATTAAGTGTATTGCCTACATAAAACATTTAATGAAAATTGCTAAGAAATCTCCTCATTGAAATGTAGTGATACGGTATAATATGAACAGATACATTGAACCATATTAAGACTCTTATTTTGTTTAGGGAGTTTTAATTATGGAAAAAGAAGAACTAAAAAATGAAGTTCAAAATATAATGCAATCTGAGTTATATCGAAAAGCAAATAAAGCTTTTGAAGAATATGTTGATAAAACTGGTATTAGCCCAAGATACTTAAATCAAAGTGCACCAATTCTTGTCGCAAATGATACTTTAAATGATGCAGTTGATGATTTTATGAAGCAAGTAGACCCAGTTCAGGATACTCTTAGAGAACAAATTCAGGATTATTTAAATGAAGAATATCCAATCGGATATTTATCTTCTGAAATTGATCGTCGTCAAAATGAGGAAGAAATTCGTAGTGAAATGACAGACGAATTGTTGCTATTACTTGATAATACTTTGCCTTATGCAGCCGCTGATACAGAGGCATTGGCTCCTTACTGGGGACGAGGAATAGCAAAAATTCATTCACTATCAGAATTTGCAAAATATCTAAATGAAGATAGGATTGATTCATTTGTTGAAAAATATTGTCCTGATTGGAAAGAAGTAACTCAGTAATTGCAAAAAACGCCATGTATTTCTCTATACATGGCGTTTTTTGTTTGAATTATTTGGTTGAATTAAAGGAATAAA
>DBFNNF010000291.1:0-5152 GCA_048407585.1 Lactobacillus johnsonii
AAATCAATTTATTAAAGATGCTAAGGAGGCTTAAACATGAAGAAGTATTTGATCGCATTTGGCGCTGTTGTAGTTGTGGCTTTGATGCTGGTCAGTATTGCAGATGGGAAGAAACCTTTAACAGATGTTCAAGAGGTTACTGTTACTTGTGTCGTCCGGCCAGGAGATACTTTGTGGAATATAGCAGAAGGTTTTTATGGACACGGTATCAGTGCAGAAGATTATAACGCTTTTCAGTACAGAATATCGCAGGATAACAAAGAGCTTTTTGCTGATGGTCGCCAGCTACAGGTAGGGGACAAAGTGAAAATTCGTTACTATACCAAACGGTGAGTTTATGAGTTTATTCTACAGCAGAAGGGAGTGGTAAATGTGCTGAAAGAACTGCTTCAAGAGTGCCATATGACGCAAGAAACCGTCGCTGAACAGGCAGCTATGCACAGATCAACAGTCGCACGTATTATCAATGTTCCGGAAGCGGCACATCCGCAGATGATTATGCGGTTTGCAGAAACTTTCGGAGTTTTGAAAAATCATGTGATGCGGTGGTACTGTTTGGAAGCATGCCCGCTGGGTAAAGCTTGTCAGAGTACAGAATATCGTGAGGTATCACTGGCACAGACGGCCTGCTTTATTTATTCGTCAGTTAGTGCACTAAATACTAAGCTGGCAATCGTTTTAAGTATTGCCTCAGACGAACGGGTAAGTTGCGACGAAGAAAAAGACTTCGCCGACATTTTAAAAAATATCAACGAAGTCAAGCAGGCAATATCCGATATGGAATTATGGGTTTATCGCAATCAGGATTTATTAAGAAAAAGAGAAATCGCCAGTGCGGTAACACTGACGATTAAGAGATAACCACGGTCAAATAGTTAACTCGTATTTTTATTATAGCAAAGTAAGGCAGGTGACGCAAATGGATATTTATACCGTAGAAGATGTTATGAAAATTTTGCATTGTAGCAAATCAACTGCATATAAAATGATTCGGATTGTACGTGATGAGTTAAAGCAACAAGGTTATATTCTACCGCCGGCAGGTAAGGTTCCGAAAAGTTATTTTGACGAGCGTATATATATGCCTAACTATCAAAGGGAGTTGGCTTGATGGCTAAAAATGATTTACAGACAAAAATTGATCGTTTGAATGCTGCTGCTGAGATTATTGAAAAAGAACATAAACCAAAAAAGATGTCGGTGTCTTCTGAGCAGAAAGCCTTTGCAAGTGTTGATCGTATTAAATCCTGTTACCGGTGCGAGTTTGAATTTTCTTGCTTGGATGCTGGTAGACCTTGCTCAAGATATTCTTATGTGGATTAGGCGGGGAGATATATGTTGAATCAAGCTTGGTTTTTTTATGATGAATTTAAAGAAGTACCGTTAGAAATATATCAAATTGATCAAATGGTTTTGATGGGACATTTGACAGAAAAGGAAGCCCAGGAAAGAGCTTTCTATGTGAATATAGATTATTACTTAGCGAGAGGTGTAAATAATGTTTAAAAAGGCAGAACGTAAAAGAATTTTTGTGAAAATGGCACTGTGTGGAGTATCGGGCAGCGGTAAAACTTATTCCGCATTGTTACTGGCTCAGGGATTGGGTGGAAAGATCGCCATGATCGACACGGAAAATGGCAGCGGTGAACTTTACTCTGACCTGTGCGAATATGATGCGGCTCAACTTGAACCGCCATTTTCGCCAATGAAATTTATTAATGCGATCAAAGAAGCGGAAGCCGAAGGTTATAACGTACTGATAATTGATAGCCTATCTCATGCATGGTCCGGACAAGGCGGTATTTTGGAAATGGTAGACAAAAAAAGTGCTACCAGTAGAAGCGGGAACAGTTTTACTGCTTGGCGAGATGTTACGCCGGAACATAACAAGTTAGTGGATGCAATACTTCAGTGCCGTATGCACGTAATCGTTTGTATGCGGTCAAAAACAGCCTACGAAATGCAGGAGAATGAGAAGGGCAAAAAAACGCCTGTAAAGGTCGGATTAGCGCCGATACAACGTGATGGAATGGAATATGAGTTTACGATTGTATTCGATATTGATCGTGAAAAGCATTATGCCGTAGCCAGTAAAGACCGTACTAATCTTTTTGAAAATCAAATCGAAGTCATTACCCCGGAAACTGGTAAGATGATCCGTCAATGGGTTGAAGGTGGTATTGAGGTTAAGCGGCCTATAAGAGCAGATAAATTTGTCCAAGTCTATAGTGATGATTGCATGGTATTAACAAAAAAAGGCTTTGAAAGTATCAAGAATTTACCTGTCGATACATTGGCACAGATGGCTGCACATCAAAATTACGCCCTTGCCGCTACCGCTATAACAGACTTTCTTGACGCTAAAGCCGTAGCAATGACAGATGATGGAGCTGCAGAAGCGACTGAAATTGATGATTTGGTAAATGAATTACCCGATATTGAAAATCAGGCAAGTAAAGTAGATGGTCCGATTGGATAATTTGTATTCTAAGTGTTTACGTTGTGGGCGAGATATAAAACGTCCGGAGAGTATTAAGCATGGCTATGGCCCTTCCTGCTATAAAAAAATGTTAGAAGAAAAAGCGCAGAAAGAGCTTATTTATGACGATGATAAAGTCGATATAGAGCCCTTTAGAGGCTCTATATACGACTTGAAAAATATCTAATGAAAAATCAAGGCGGTATATCATGGGCGGGTATTTTAAGTTGTATAGGGAGTTATTCAAAAAACCAATATGGCTTAATAGCTCAAATGAGCAGAGGGTGATATTGATAACTTTATTAGCTATGGCGAACTGGAAGGAAACTGAATGGGATTATTTTGGTGAAAAAATAATTTTAAAGCCTGGGCAATTTGTTACAAGCCTTCAAAAAATCGTTGAACAGTGTAAAGCTGAAGGCGTAGAGGCTAACAAGCAGATTACGGTTCAAAATGTAAGAACAATGTTACAAAAGTGTGAAAGGCTCAATTTCTTAACAGTAAGGCTAACAGGAAAATCAACAAAGAGCGGTAGGCTCATAACCATAGTAAATTGGCGGGTTTATCAAGGTGAAGAACCTACTGTTAACAAAGAGATTAACAAAGAACCTAACAGCCAGCTAACAAACAACCAACAAAGAGCTAACAAAGAACCTAACAAGCACATAAAAGAAGAATATAAAGAACTAGAAGAAGATAAAGAAAGTATAAGAAATGGGGAAGAAAAAAATGCGCCCAACATCCCCAAAAAAAACAGCTCGGAATTGGCAAAAGGTGCTCAATATTTTTCGGCAAAAATAATGCCGATCTTGAATCGTAACCAGGCAGAGCAGATTAATGATTTAGTTGCCGAGTATGGTGCTGATAGTTTTATTTTAGCTTGTGATCGGGCTGTGGTGGATAAAAACAGGTCAATAACACATATTGCCAATTTACTTGAAAAAGCACGCAGGTCAAGGAATAGCGGGCAGTCGGTGAATGTTGAAAGTATTTTAGACGAATTGATTGAGCGGGCAGGTCAATCTTAGAGAAAGGTTGTGGTTTAAATGCCTCAGAGAGCACTTGCATTAACCGATATTTATAAGGGATTTAAGTTTTTTCAGATGTGCGGTCGGAATCCGCCAGTTAATAACAGCTTGTTCGGCAGCAAGTGTATGACAAGTGAGCAGCAAATTAAGGACGCCCTAGCAACAAAAGCGGATATTTGGATTGATATTTTCAAACGGGTTGAGGTTCCTGTTTTCGAGTTGGCTATTAAGAAAGTGGTTCAGCAGACAAAGTTTTGGCCAAACGAGCAGGAGTTTGCTATCGCCGTTGATTGGGCACAGGAAGAAATAAGGACAGAAGCTTATCAGTTGTCGCTTGCGAATAATCGTGAAGCAAGGGAACAGTTCAGCAAGTCTTTTTCAAAAGAACAGCGAGATAAAAATAAAAAAGTGATAAAGTCCGTATAATTGTGTAAAAGTAAAAAGGCCATATAACAGTCCTTTTACGGTACAATGTTTTTAACGACAAAAACATACCCAGGAGGACTTTTACATGACCCAAGTACATTTTACACTGAAAAGCGAAGAGATTCAAAGCATTATTGAATATTCTGTAAAGGATGACGTTTCTAAAAATATTTTAACAACGGTATTTAATCAACTAATGGAAAATCAACGAACAGAATATATTCAAGCAAAAGAATATGAACGAACAGAAAACCGACAAAGTCAACGAAATGGCTATTATGAGCGCAGCTTTACGACACGTGTAGGCACGCTAGAATTAAAAGTACCCAGAACACGTGATGGCCATTTTTCACCCACAGTGTTTGAACGTTATCAACGAAACGAAAAAGCCCTCATGGCTTCAATGTTGGAAATGTATGTATCAGGCGTTTCAACTCGTAAAGTATCAAAAATTGTGGAAGAACTTTGTGGTAAATCCGTCTCTAAGTCCTTCGTTTCTAGCTTAACAGAACAGCTAGAACCTATGGTTAACGAGTGGCAGAATCGTTTATTATCAGAAAAAAATTATCCTTACTTAATGACCGATGTACTCTATATAAAAGTACGAGAAGAAAATCGAGTACTCTCAAAAAGCTGTCATATAGCGATTGGAATAACCAAAGATGGCGACCGTGAAATTATCGGCTTCATGATTCAAAGTGGCGAAAGCGAAGAGACCTGGACAACATTTTTTGAATACCTAAAAGAACGCGGTTTACAAGGTACGGAACTCGTTATTTCTGATGCGCACAAAGGATTAGTCTCTGCCATTAGAAAATCCTTCACCAACGTAAGTTGGCAAAGATGCCAAGTTCACTTCCTAAGAAATATCTTTACCACCATTCCTAAAAAAAATTCAAAATCTTTCAGAGAAGCTGTTAAAGGAATTTTTAAGTTCACAGATATTAACTTAGCGCGTGAGGCTAAAAATCGATTGATTCATGATTATATCGATCAACCAAAATATTCAAAAGCTTGCGCATCATTGGATGATGGATTCGAAGACGCCTTTCAATATACCGTACAAGGAAATTCCCACAATCGACTAAAGAGTACCAATCTAATTGAACGACTGAATCAAGAAGTACGCAGAAGAGAAAAGATTATTCGCATCTTCCCCAATCAAACATCAGCCAATCGCTTAATTGGAGCCGTTCTTATGGACCTACATGATGAATGG
>DBFNNF010000292.1:0-1111 GCA_048407585.1 Lactobacillus johnsonii
TATTGGAAAATAATTAGATATAAAACTTTAATTATTCAATGTGTACCTGAAGGAACACCTATAAAAAGATTTTGTTATGAATCTTCTGTTGGAAAGCCATGTGCTTTTACAGGAAAGGCTTGTAGTGATTTTAAATGTGTAGATAGAGCAGATGGTCTTCGAGTTAGGTATATTAAAATAGATCATAGAGTTTATGTCAGCAAAACATAGAGTTTCTCAAATAATTCTATTATTTGGTTATAGATATCGATTACATCAGGTTATTCTAGGTATACAAGGAGAACCATCGTGTTATATGAGTGTTATTAAAGGTAAATCTTGTATATTTCGTGAGTATAATAGAATAAATGGTAAGACATGTTGTGTCGATATTGCATATACTCCTTTAGAACGAAAAGATGATATTAGAGTACGTTATATTAAATTAGACTATCGAATTTATTTGTTTAAATAAGCACTCTTGATGTAACTGGTAACATGACAGTCTCCAAAACTGTTCTTTGGGGTTCGAATCCTTAAGAGTGTGCTTATATATAATTAGGGCTGTTAGTATAGTGGCTATTACATCTGGTTTGCAACCAGAAAACAGGGTTTCGATTACCCTACGGTCCACAATCTTCTGTAGATTAGGATTCTATACAGAAAGAGTACTGTAATCTGTTAAGAGCTTATAAATCAGACGTTAAAGAAAAAAGTTTTCGGGGCTGAAGAGCCCTGCTATGAATCTAATCCTAGTAGAAATACTAGGATTTTTGGAACTGCGGTGTGCTAGGTGCGCTCGCTGGACTGAAAATCCAGAGGTAAATGTTCGACTCATTTCAGTTCCGCACTATCGTCTTCCTTATTAAGTTTGGTAACACGTGCACTGCCTGTAAATCTTAATAATAGATATGCTTAGTACTTGTTTTTATTAATGGATGTATTAGCTCAGTGGTAGAGCTCTGGCAAGGAGTGCTAGAAGTCATAGGTTCGAATCCTATATGCATCCCTTAAATCAAAAAATTATGATTATACCTCCAAATTTTTTAGTTAAAACTATTCCACTATATAGTGGAGGAGATGTATCTACTCCACATGTAGTAATAAATTATCTTACAAGAAGTCTATTTTT
>DBFNNF010000293.1:0-2568 GCA_048407585.1 Lactobacillus johnsonii
TTTTATAGATATCTCATAACTCTATGATTGTCATATATTCATTTAATGCCCAAAGATAATACTTTAGTTCTTAATATCCAAATAAAATTACTAAAATTTTCATTTACACTAAATTTTTATGAAAACATTTGCTACATTAGCAATATTATATTATCTTTGTTCCACAACCCAAGAGTATAAAATGAGTCTATTTCATTCTCTTTGGAGATGCTAGATTAAACATGAGGCAATATAGGGTTATAAAAGATAGTTAGTATCTTTTAAGGAGAGTAAGAAATTACTCTCCTTTTTCTTTATCTATTTAGGAGATTCTACAAACTCACTTGGACGATTATCCTGTTCATTTATGTATTTAAAGATCTTTTTTCCAAGTTTAGCATAATCAGAATCAGCTTTACTTTTATTAGCTTTTTTTGCTAACTTTATTAAAGTTCTAGAATTTTTTCTTGAGAAAATACGTTCACCACCAACCAAATCCATTTGAGGTTTTCCATCAGATCCAAGAATATACATTTTATCAATTTCTTCTTCATCTATATCCTCTTCAAAGTCTAATTCGTCTCCAATCTGAATTCCAGAATTAGCATTAACTTCTAATACATATTTAGTTCTTCCTTCTTCACTTTCAGGAGTAGAAATAATAGGTTCAGAACTATGAGCTTTACCTAATACTACATTATAAACTTCATCGTCTTGATTTATAAATACTAAATCAATATCAAATTCCATTTCCTCTGTATTAAATACTACTTGACCTTGATCTTCAGGCATTATAAATAACATACCCTCGTCATCATCCATAGATTCTACATTACCTAAACCTTGAATTCTTTCTTCTTCCGTTTCTGCTATTAGAACTTTATATTCTTTATCTGCTATTTCTATTTTTACCTCTTTCATTATTTCACACTTTTAATTAGTCCACTTCTATCATCTGTATTCTTTAATAGTTCATGACAAACTAATTTTCCAGCTTCAATTGCAATTTCGTTGGATGAATCTTCTTGATATGCTTTATATAAAGCCTCAAGTTTATCAGTAAATTCTTTTCTAAGTGTCCATTCTTCCTTTTCAATTTCTGCTGTCTGAACAATTCCTCCTTCAGATTGTGCTACTACAGGAAGTCCTTTTTTCGTAATTTGATCTTTTAATTCTGGATTTCCATTGTCTAAATGATGTTTATGTGCATGTAAGTTTCCTTCAGGAATTAAATTCATCTTACCTCCGAGTTGGAATTTTTGTGTTTCTGTAGATTGTGTTGGTCGTTTCTGTAAGAATGCTCTAGCTTCATCTAATTCAGGAAATTTCATTCCGTTTTTAGCCAAGGAATACATATTATCTAATCCATTATAAGTATTGAAGTTTTTACTAGCAAGAGACTGACCTATTTGATTATTCAGTCGCTTTTTACCTGCATCTGTAATATCTAAAGTAGTATTTTGCATTCTTCTAGCTCTAGTTATAGCATTTTGGCCTTTTCGATGAAATCCAAAGTCAAATAATCCAGCTTTTTTATTACTATATTTATCAATACTATTACTGATAAATTTCTTTGAACCACTATATTCATTACTAATATCAGATGTATTATCTACTAACTTATCAATACGCTTTCCTCCAATACCATTAATTAAATTTAGTGCAGCACCAGCAGCCATTCCTATAGGACCAAGCATACTTAAACCGTCACTTATCATTCCTTGTATTTGAGAACCAGTACCTTCAACACGATCTTTAGTTCCTCCAATAAGATTTCCTATAGTTTTAGCTCCAGTATTAATCATTCCACCCATAGGATTAAATTGACTTACTACATTGTGTCCTATGTCTTTAACTCCAGACATTACTTGAGCAGTAGATCCAGTTTTCTCATTTCCTACAAGGGCTGTATTAAGATTTCCAATTAACTGGTCTCCCATTTGAAAGGCTCCTCCAAATTTGCCATTTAGATTATTTACTGTCTTAGCTCCACCAAATGTATTATTTTGTCAATTATTAACACTATTAACAGTATTCTGAGAAAATATACCTTTTGCATTTGAAAAAGGATTTTTATTAGTTAAATCAAATCCTGAGCTTTTAAAGTTTCCAATATCAGATTTGATCTTATTCGTAGAAGTATTCATAAATGTATTATAATCTCCTAATCTAAGACCAAGTTGTTTCATCATATCTAGATCGATAATATTTCCAATGCTAGCTCCTGTTTCCATTTTCTTTATTCTTTTATGCATAACTTTGAGTCATTAATGTTTGTAATGCAGTAATAATAACAAGTTTATCACCTTTATATTTAACTCTAATTCTTGCATATTTATCTCGAACTTTAGTTGCCTTTAATGGAGATTCAAAATCATTAGAGCTTGTTTGTTCATAATATATTGGTTGTACTTGGAAATACCAAGAATCTTCACTATAGTATATATTACCTAATCGTCTTCCATATTCTTTTATATTTAAACAATCTGCATGTACATTTAAGTAATATTCATTTCGAATTGGATCTCATGTAACTTCTGTTTTATATCCTTTAGATTCTTTATCTAAATAGATTTCTGGGAAATTAGC
>DBFNNF010000294.1:0-1390 GCA_048407585.1 Lactobacillus johnsonii
GAAAACGGCATGGTGCGCCTTTCACAGCGCAACCGCTTCTTCCGCGGCGAGACTGTCAGCGTACTGGAGCCGGGCGAAGTGCCGTATGACCTCACACTTAGTGAAATCTACAACGAGGATATGGAGCCAATCGAATCCGCACCGCACGCGACGATGACGGTCTACCTCAAGACCGACCGAAAAATCAAAGAGAGCGCGTTTCTAAGAGTGAAGCGCGGCTGAATAACACCTCCGTTTAGGACCCATACTCTTCCTATACGGAGGTGTTTTTATGTCTAATGAAAGATGTATTGTTGACAATAAAAAAGGTAAAAAACTAATTAAATTAGCTGATGGAAATATGATTTGTGAAGATCATGCAAAACTTACTCCTTGGCAAAGAGAAGAATTAATTGAAAAAGATGCAAATCAAGTTAATGAGTATATAGATAAAATGACTAATACTCATTTAGCTGCATATGGCTTAGAAAATACGGAAACATCATACAAGCCTCTTCTTGATAGAGCCGCTCAAAGTGATCTAATGGAAAATACTTCCCCAGAGGATACATTAAAGCTTCAAAACTGGATCTTAATCAAGCAAAATGCAGAAATAATTAACCTGCTTAAAGAATTAAATACAAGAAACTAGCTAGTCCATATAACTATAGACACATTCGTTCCATCTGAACCATGTGTCTTTTTTAGACTAACAAAAATACGACCTTGAAATATGTAAAAATCGCTCTGTGAACTCTTTATTTCATTTTAAAGTCAAATTCCTCCTCAGGAGCCTTTAAAAGCCATACAGGGAAGATATAAGGCCCATTACCGCATAAAGGTGGTTGTTTCTATTCTAATTTTTCAAGAGACGGCTGCTTTCCCTCTTTTCGGCCGTATAATAGACACCCAAATTTTCTCTGCTTATTACCTAACTGAACTTCCCCCTCTCTTACCCACAAGCCTCGTCTTACTTCTAATAAGGGAGTTAAAAACTTTCTTATTTCAATCAAGGTAAGGGTCTGGAAGAAAACTACGATTTATCTACTTCCAAGACTACTTTCGTATAATTCAATTGCTTTTAATTTAGTTTCAACTGTATATTTGTCCATAGCAAAATCCCCAGGTTGGGTTTATATCCAACTCTGGGGTTAACTTCATAGTTATTTGATTCTTTTTCTGTCTATTCATCCATACACTTGAACAAAGAGTCTTTTATTTTTAAAGATACAAAAAAACACACTAGTGACATCACTAGTGTGTTTACTTTAAAGCGGAGATTGAGAGATTCGAACCCTCGCGCCGGTATAAACCGACCTACACCCTTAGCAGGGGCGCCTCTTCAGCCACTTGAGTAAATCTCCAATGGGCCTAAATGGACTTGAACCATCGACCTCACGCTTATCAGGCG
>DBFNNF010000295.1:0-12525 GCA_048407585.1 Lactobacillus johnsonii
ATAAAAAATTTGAATTTTCATTTGCTAAAAGAAAAATTATCTGGTATATTATTTAAGTACCGCGGGCGTGGCGGAATGGCAGACGCGCAAGACTAAGGATCTTGTGATCGCTTTTAGATCGTGGAAGTTCGAGTCTTCTCGCCCGCACCACTAAGAAAAGGAAGTCGCAAATGCGGCTTCCTTTTTTGTTAAAGTTATATTTAATAAAGTAGGAAAGACTATGATTAATAAGAAGACTTTTAGAATTGCCATCAGTGCTATTTTTGTTGCAATTATTTTAGTTCAGACCTTTGTCCCTTATATAGGTTACATCCGTATTTTGCCAGGATTACCCTCTATTACAACTATTCCTTTAACCGTTGCGTTAGCGGGATGTTTAATGGGACCAGGTTTCGGAACGTCGATTGGTTTGTTTTGGGGCTTATTAAGCATGTTTGTTGCATATACGCAACCAGGTGACATTGTCAGCATGCTTTTATTCCGAAATATTCTTATTGCTTTAGTTCCCCGGACAGCTGCGGGTTTTATTGCAGGAATGATTGGACAAGCAGCAAAGGACGATTCAAAATTCCAAAAGACTGTTGTTTATACAATTACGGGATTATGTACTTCTTTAACTAATACGTTACTTGTAGTTGGTATTACTAGTCTTTGGTACATGAAGGATCCATCTGTTTTACTTCATTCATTAGGTCAAACTCAAAATTCAGCTCCTTTAATTGCTATTTTAATTAGTGTTTTAGGCATTAATGGTATTGTAGAAGCAATCTTTACTGCTGTTCTTACCCCCGCAATTGCGATGCCTTTGAAGCAAGTGATGAAAAGGAAGATGAGTTAAAATGTCGCGTAGACGCCGTCAAAAAAATATTCAGTATATAATTGCAAGAGCATTTGCGATTTGTTTTACTTTGGTAATAATTTTATCAGGCTTTTTGTACTGGCGTCAGCAAACTGTGAATAATGAACGATTACGTCAGGCACAACTAGAAAAAGAACAGTCTCTTCAAAGTAAAGAAAAGTTTATTAAAGTAGTGGCCCCAATTGCTCAAAGGGCTGACAAGCCTTATGGTCTCTTTCCAAGCGTTACAATCGCGCAAGCCTGTCTAGAAAGCAATTTTGGTCAGAGTGAGCTTTCTAGAAAATACAATAATTTATTTGGCGTTAAGGGAACGGATCCTAATACAAGTCGCGAGTTAACGACCTCTGAATTTGTTAATGATCATTGGGAAACCGTTACGGGACGTTTTCGAGTTTACGATACTTATGAAGAATCAATCGAGGCACATACACGGCTATTTGTGAATGGGACTACTTGGAATAGAAACCAATATCAGCATGTTTTAGCTGCCAAAGATTATGCTACGCAAGCGCAAGCATTAGAAACAGATGGATATGCGACCGATCCAGGTTATGCAAAAAAATTAATTGATATAATTAAAGAATTCAATTTAACACAATATGATTAAATTAAAAACGACAATAGTTAAGTAAATGCTGTTGTCGTTTTTTGTTATAATAGACAAGTCTATTTTAGCGTTTGAGTTAACAGAAAAGGAAGAAGCAATGAGCGAAGAAACAATTCTTGCAGGATTAAATCCTCAGCAAAAAAAAGCCGTGCAGTGTACTGAAGGTCCGCTTTTAGTAGTTGCCGGAGCTGGTAGTGGAAAAACATCAGTTTTAACACGTCGAATTGCCTATTTAATTGAAGAAAAAGGCGTTGCGCCATGGAATGTTTTAGCCATTACTTTTACTAATAAGGCTGCAACTGAAATGAAAGAACGTGTCCAAAAGTTATTAGGACCAGCAGCTGACAGTGTTTGGATGTCAACTTTTCATGCGTTATGTGTCCGCATTTTACGTCGTGATGCAGAAAAAATTGGCTACTCCAATAATTTTTCAATTGCTGATTCTGCAGAACAATTGACACTAATTAAGCGAATTGAAAAGGATCTTAATATTAATCCTAAAATGTATGATCCAAAAGCAATTTTAGGTGCTATTTCAAATGGAAAAAATGACTTACTTACTCCAAAAGACTTTAAGGATCAAGCAGCTAGTCCGTTTGAAAAGGTAACAGCGCAAGTATATAGCGAATATCAACATCGCTTAAAGCGTGATCAAATTATGGATTTTGATGATTTAATTATGCAAACTCTAGTCTTATTTAAGAAGGCCAAAGAAACTTTGCATTATTATCAAAATAAATTCCGCTATATTTTAGTGGATGAGTATCAGGATACAAATGAAGCACAGTATCAACTTTGTGTTGCGTTAGCTGCTCAATATAAAAATATTTGCGTTGTTGGGGATGCAGATCAGTCGATCTATGGTTGGCGCGGAGCTAACATGGAAAATATTCTTAATTTTGAACATGACTATCAAGACGATGAAGTTACTACTATTAAATTAGAGCAAAACTACCGTTCTACTGGCCATATTCTTGATGCAGCTAACTCAGTAATTAAAAATAATCTGAAACGTAAACCTAAGAAACTTTGGACGGATAAAGGTGCTGGTGACAAGATTAATTACTACCGTGCTCAAAGCGGAAATGATGAAGCACTGTTTATCATTTCAAAGATTAAAGAAGAAATAAAAGAACATCAAAGAGACTACAAGGATTTTGCTGTTCTTTATCGGACAAATGCTCAATCACGTAACGTCGAAGAAGCCCTAGTTAAGGCAAATATTCCGTATCGGATTGTTGGAGGACATAAGTTCTACGACCGAAAAGAAATTAAAGATATTTTGGCTTATTTAAAAGTTGTCGCAAATCCTGCTGATTCAATGAGTTTTAACCGAATTATTAATGTACCAAAACGTGGTTTGGGTCCAACTACGATGGCTAAGTTTAACGGTTTTGCTAATGATAATGACTTTACAGTAGAAGAGACTTTTAAGAATTTGAGCTTAGCACCAATTACGGGTCGCCCAGCTAGAACGCTAGCTACTTTTGGAACAGCCTTAAAAGATGCAATCGAATATAGTAAGACGCATGGTGTAACAGGTTTAACGGAAAAAATATTAGCGGATTTCGGCTATAAAGAAGCTTTAGAAAATGAACACACAATTGAAGCAGATACTAGATTAGAAAACTTAAATGAATTTCTGACTGTTACTAAGCGTTTTGATGATAATTATGAGCCCGAAGATGAAGATTCAACAGCTTTAGGTGATTTTCTTTCAGAGATTTCATTATTAAGTGATCAAGATGATTTAGAAAATCAAGATAACCAAGTTGCATTGATGACTCTTCATGCTGCGAAGGGATTAGAGTTTCCAGTGGTCTTCTTGGTCGGAATGGAAGAGGGACTCTTCCCGCTTTCAAGAGCAGCAGAAGATCCAAGTGAGCTTGAAGAAGAACGTCGACTAGCCTATGTCGGAATTACGCGTGCTGAGAAGAAACTCTACATAACTAATGCTTTTTCTAGAATGATGTATGGCCGTCCACAACGTAATGAGCCATCTCGCTTTATTGATGAGATTGAGGATAAAGATTTAGAATTTGTTAACCCAGCTCCATCTAATGCTTCTATGGCTGTTCCTTTTGCTGTTAAGAACGAGAGAGCTACTTCTATGGTTTATCGTCCAAAAGTTAAAATTGAAACCGCAAAGAAGGCGAGTGGGGCAGTCGGAGCAGATAAAAAGTCCTGGAATGTTGGTGATCAAGTTACACATAAAGCATGGGGAAAAGGCGTTGTAGTCAAAGTTAACGGTACTGGTGAAGATATGGAATTAGATATTGCCTTTGCTAGCCAAGGAGTGAAACGCCTTTTAGCTGCCTTTGCACCGATTAAAAAGATATAATGAAATAGAACAGTTTGATTTAGAGAGGGGCTAATATAATGGCAGTTTTAACTCATAGTGAGGCTTCTCAGAAAGTCGATGAATTAAGAAAAAAGCTCGATAAATGGGCAGATGATTATTATGCAAAAGATGCTCCGGTAGTTGAAGATGCAGTATATGATAAGACCTATCAGGAATTAGTAGAATTAGAAGAGCAATTTCCTGACTTAGTAACTGCTGATTCAATTACCCAACGAGTTGGTGGAGAGATTAAAAGCGATCTTTCTAAAGTTGAACATCCCGTTCCGATGCTTTCAATGGGGGATGTTTTCTCAAAAGAGGAACTTAAAGAATTTGACGAAAGAATTACGAAATTAGTTGGTCACCCAGTAGCTTATAATGTGGAATTAAAAATTGATGGGTTATCTTTATCCTTAGAATATACTAACGGAAAATTAACACGTGCTTCTACAAGAGGAAATGGCCGTGTTGGTGAAGATGTAACAGCTAATGCCAAATTTATTAAAGATATTCCTCAAACCTTACCTGAACCATTAACAACTGAAGTTCGTGGTGAATGCTACATGGAGAAAGAAGCATTTGCAACCTTAAATGCAGAACGTGATGAAAAAGGGGAGCAAGTTTTTGCTAATCCGCGAAATGCGGCTGCCGGTTCTTTAAGACAATTAGATGCTCGAATTACTAAAAAAAGAAATTTAAGTACTTTTATTTATACTTGGGTTAATCCACCAAGAAACATTACAAGTCAACATCAAGCGATTGATGAAATGAATCGATTAGGATTTCATACTAATCAGTCTGGACGACGTTTTGAATCAATGGACGAAGTATTTAAGTTTATTGATGAATATACCGCTAAACGTAATGATTTAAGTTATGGAATTGATGGTATTGTTTTAAAAGTTGACGACTTAAGTTTACAAAATGAACTTGGTAATACTGTAAAAGTGCCTCGTTGGGAAATTGCCTATAAGTTTCCACCAGAAGAGCAAGAGACTGTAGTTAGAAATATTGAATGGACAGTTGGCCGAACTGGAGTCGTAACACCTACTGCAGTGATGGATCCAGTTAAACTTGCTGGAACGATTGTCTCTCGTGCGTCTTTACATAATCCAGACTACCTGAGAGAAAAGGGCGTAAGAATTGGCGATACAGTTAAATTGCATAAAGCTGGGGATATTATTCCAGAAATTTCTAGTGTTGTTTTAAGCAAAAGACCTAAAGATAGTAAGCCGTATGAGATTCCAAATGTTTGTCCTTCATGTGGGGAAACTTTGGTTCACTTGCAAGACGAAGTAGCGCTTCGCTGTATTAATCCGATGTGCCCAGCTCAAATTGAAGAAGGAATTATTCATTTTGCTTCACGTGGAGCGATGAATATTATGGGACTTGGCCCTAGAATTGTAAAACAGTTAATTGATAAGGGATTTGTTAATGATGTTGCTGATTTATATCATTTAACTCCTGATCAACTAGGACAACTCGATCACTTTAAGGAAAAGTCGATTACTAATTTATTATCTTCTATTGAAAATAGTAAGCAAAATTCTGCAGAATTACTACTGTATGGCTTAGGAATTGATCATGTTGGTGCTAAGGCTGCTAGATTAATTTTGGAAAAATATAAAAATTTGGAAAAGGTTAGTCAATTAACAGTGCCAGAATTAACAAGTATCGATACAATAGGAGAGACGATTGCGGAGTCATTAACAGCATATTTTAATCAACCAAGCGCACAGAAACTACTACAAGAATTGCGTGACAGTGGACTAAATATGGAATATTTAGGAACAGTTGAAGAAGAAGCACCAGATAATTTCTTTAAGGAAAAGACAGTAGTTTTAACTGGAAAATTATCTGCCTTTACTCGAAGTGAATTTACCAAGAAGCTTCAAGATCTTGGTGCAAAAGTCACTGGGTCAGTTTCTAAGAAGACAGATTATTTGATCTACGGAGCAGACGCGGGCTCTAAAAAAGATAAGGCTGAAAAACTTCAAGTTCCAATGTTAACTGAACAAGAAGCAATTGCAAAAATTGAAAAATAAAGAATAAGAAGGAAAAATAAATTGAAAAGATTTTTGCAAATAGCACTACTACTAGCAACTGGGTTAAGTTTAAGTGCATGTGGCAATTTAAAAAATTCTGATCTTGCCAATAACCCTACTACTTCTACAACAAAGAAAAAAAGCTATCAAACTACTAGTACTAGTAAAAATGGGTATAATGTTCTTTTAAAAGATGGAGAATATGTAACTAGTCCAATTGAAGGAACAACTGAAAATACTAGTG
This sequence comes from Lactobacillus johnsonii, assembly GCA_048407585.1. Taxonomy (GTDB): domain Bacteria; phylum Bacillota; class Bacilli; order Lactobacillales; family Lactobacillaceae; genus Lactobacillus; species Lactobacillus johnsonii_C. Next base: position 6,097 of record DBFNNF010000295.1, read on the forward strand.
ATAATAATGTAGATAGTCGTGCTTTAGAATCTGGGTTAATTGATTTATCTCACAATACTTTTTCAAGTAGTAAGTATGTTTTTCAAGAAGGACAAAAAATTTCTGTTGCTGATGCTACTGATTGGCTAGGAAGAAAGTCTAAAAGTAATCCAGAAGGGCTAAATGCGGAAAAAAGTAATAAAAAGAATTCGTATAATCCTATTATTTTAGATCAAATTTTAGAACAAGATTTTTTGACTAAATCTAATTCTAGTTACAAAATGGATGGTATGAGTGTTGGGCTAGCTCTTAACTCGGTTGATTACTACCAAAAAGTTAAAGATGGTCCCCAATATCATAAAGATATTTCTCGTGCAGAACAGGAGACTTTTGGTAAAGAAGCAGCTAATAAGTTAGTTTCGTATTTACGTAAAAAGAAGGGATTAAAAGATATCCCAATTTTGGTTGGACTTTTTAGTAAAACCAGTAAAGATTCTCTTGTAGGTGGAAATTACTTTGCATATGGAATTGCTAATGCAAATAGTAGTAAAATAAATGATTGGAAAACAGTCAATAATCGTAGTCAAGTACTACCGACTGTTGGAAGTGAAAAAGCAATCAATTCTACTGATGCAGCTTCATTTAGTGATTTTAAAGCAGCTATTCAAGGTTACTTCCCTAATATTAGTGGGGTAACAGCGACTGTTCATTATCAAAATAAAACTTTGACACAAATGAACATTACTGTAACTACCCAATTCTTTGGTTATGCGCAGATTGAGAGTTTCTCACGACTTGTATTGTCAGCTGCTAAGAAGTACTTACCTAAGGATGCACCAATAGAAATTAAGATTAATTCTGTTAATGACACGCAGGCATTAATCGCTAAGAATTCCGCAGACGATAGTTATTATGTCCACGTCTTTGGCGGTGAATAGGAGGCAAACGGTGAAAATTACAAAAGATGAAATCAATCACGTTGCAGCACTATCTCGACTTGAGTTTGGTGAAGACGAAATTGATAAGTTTACTGAACAAATGGGTGACATTATCAATATGGCACATCAATTAGCCGAAGTTGATACTGAAGGAGTTCCTGAAACTGTTCAAGTTGTTGATCGAGAGACTGACTTTAGAGAAGACAAGCCTGAACATTGGGAAAGTCGCGCAGAATTAATGAAGAATGTTCCTGAAAAAGCTGATGGCTTCATTAAGGTGCCAGTAATTATTGATAAGGATGATAATGAATAATGAATTACTTAAATGAAAACATTGACTCATTAAATAAAAAATTACAAGATGGCGAAATAACAGCTGAAGACCTAGCTAAGGAAACAGTTAAAAATATTAAAGAAACAGACAAAAAGATTAATGCCTGGATTACTGTTGATGAAGAAGCAAAGCCAGCAGAAGATTTAGATTTTAATAAAAATAAATTAGCTGGTATTCCTATTGCTATCAAGGATAATATCATTACTAATGGTATGAAGACTACAGCAGCTAGCCACATTCTTTACAACTATATGCCCGTTTACGATGCTACTGTAATTAGCAAATTAAAGAAGGCTCAAGCAACTTTTGTTGGTAAGACTAACATGGATGAATTTGCAATGGGTTCATCCACTGAACATTCTTACTATGGTGAAACACATAACCCATGGAACTTAGATAAAGTTCCTGGTGGTTCATCCGGTGGTTCTGCAGCTGCAGTTGCGAGTGGTGAAGTTGTTGCAGCTCTTGGATCAGATACTGGTGGTTCTATTCGTCAACCAGCTGCCTTCAATGGTATTTTTGGTATTAAGCCAACCTACGGTAGGGTATCACGTTGGGGACTTATTGCTTTTGGTTCTTCATTGGATCAAATTGGTGTAATGAGTAAGCGTGTTAAGGATTCAGCTGAAGTATTAAACGTAATTGCTGGTCCTGATGAACATGATGCAACTGTTTCTGAAAAAGAAGTACCTGATTACACTAGCTTCTTAGGTCAAGATGTTAAAGGCTTACGTGTGGCTGTTCCTAAGGAATACATGGATGCTGTTGACGGTGAAATGCGCGAAGTTATCCAAAAACAAATCGATGTTTTGAAGGATGCCGGTGCAATTATTAATGAAGTTTCATTGCCACATACTAAGTATGTTGTTCCTACTTACTATATTGTTGCTTCTAGTGAAGCTTCTTCAAACCTTCAAAGATATGATGGTATTCGTTACGGCTATCGTGCAAAGGATACTAAGAACTTATTAGATGTTTACGTAAAATCAAGAAGTGAAGGCTTCGGTGACGAAGTTAAGCGTCGCATCATGCTTGGTTCTTTTGCTTTATCAGCTGGTGCATATGATGAATTCTTCAAGAAAGCTGCACAAGTTAGAACATTAATTTGCCGCGACTTTGAAAAGATTTTTGAAGAAAATGATGTTATTGTTGGACCAACTACTACTGAGCCAGCATTTGGTATTGGTGAAGAAATCTCTGATCCAATTAAGATGTACAATAATGATATTTTAACTATTTCAGCTAACTTAGCTGGTATTCCAGCAGCTAGTGTACCTGCAGGCTTAGTTGATGGTATGCCTGCTGGTCTTCAAATTATGGCTAAGCGTTTTGATGAAGGAAATGTATTTAAAGTTGCTGATTTCATTGAACGTAATAATAAATTCTACGAAAAAACACCTACAGGAATGGAGGATTAATTAATGAATTTTAAATCGACTATTGGTCTAGAAGTCCACTTCGAATTAAAAACAAAGAGTAAGATTTTTTCTCCATCACCAGTTAGTTATGGTGCTGAAGCAAACACTGAAACTAATGTTATCGACTGGGCTATGCCTGGTGTCTTACCTCGTTTAAACAAGGACGTTTACCGTCTTGGTATTATGGTTGCTTTAGCAACTCATTCACATGTTTTACCAGTAACTCACTTTGATCGTAAGAACTATTTCTACCCAGATAACCCTAAAGCTTATCAGATTACTCAATTCTTCCAACCACTTGCTCGTGATGGTTATATCGAAATTGAAGTTCGTGGTAAGAAGAAGCGCATTGGTATTCATGAAATGCACATTGAAGAAGATGCTGGTAAGAACACGCACGGTGCTAACGGCTATTCATACGTTGACTTAAACCGTCAGGGAGTTCCACTTCTTGAAGTTGTTTCTGAACCTGATATGGAAGATCCAGAAGAAGCTTATGCATATTTGACTAAATTACGTCAAATTGTTCAATTTACTGGTGCTTCTGACGTTAAGATGGAAGAAGGTTCAATGCGTGTTGATACCAACATTTCTATCCGTCCTGCAGGTCAAGAAAAGCTTGGTACCAAGGTTGAAATGAAGAACTTGAACTCATTTGACCACGTACGTCGTTCTCTTGCTTATGAAGAAAAACGTCAACAGCAAGTATTACTTTCTGGTGGTAGAGTTCAACTTTCTACTCGTCGTTTTGATGAAGCTACTGGTAAGACTGTCCTAGAACGTGTTAAGGAAGGTGACGCAGACTATCGTTACTTCCCAGAACCAGATATTGCTCCTTACCATATTAAGCAAAGCTGGATTGATGAAATTGAAGAAAGTTTACCTGAATCACCATTTGAACGTCGTAAGCGTTACGTTGAAGAATATGGTATTAAGGAATACGACGCAGACGTTATTTTACAAACTAAGGAATCAAGTGATTTCTACGACGCTGCAGTTGCTGCTGGTGCAGATCCAACCTTAGCTGCTAACTGGTTAAACACTCAAGTTAATGGTTACTTGAATGAAAACCAAGTGGGCATTGCAGATATTAAGTTGACTCCAGAACACTTAGCCGAAATGATCAAGATGATCAAAGATGGTACTATTTCATCCAAGATTGCTAAGAAGGTCTTTAAGGAATCAATTGAAAACGGTACTGATCCTAAGAAATACGTTGAAGATAAGGGTATGGTTCAATTATCTGATGTTTCTGTTCTTGGGCCAATGGTTACTAAAGTTGTTGATGATAACCCACAATCTGTTGAAGACTTTAAGAATGGTAAAGATCGTGCAATTGGATTCTTAGTTGGTCAAATCATGAAACAAACTCGTGGTAAAGCTAACCCTAAAGTTGTTAACCAATTGCTTAACAAGGAACTTCAAAGTCGTTAATCATTTTCGGGAGGCGAGAGGCGATGACGAAAAAAGCAAGATTGATTTATAATCCTGTCTCAGGTCACGAGCAAATGCTTCAAAATGTAGCAGACATTTTAAATGTATTAGAACAGGCTGGTTTTGAAGCCAGTGCTTTTAGAACTACGCCAGACCCTTTGTCTGCTCAAAATGAGGCAAAAAGATGTGCCTTAGCCGGTTTTGATTTACTAGTTGGTGCTGGTGGAGATGGTACTATTAACGAAGTAGTTAATGGAGTAGCTCCATTAGAAAAAAGACCAAAACTTGCTGTTATTCCGGCAGGAACTACCAATGATTTTGCTCGCGCATTAAAGATTCCGAGAGATGATTTAGTTGAGGCAGCTAAAGTAATCCTGACAGGTAAAACACAAAAGATGGATATTGGGCGTGCGGGTAAGCAATACTTTATGAATATTGCTGCTAGCGGTTCATTAACTGAACTTACTTATGGAGTACCTTCAGAAGTAAAGTCCGTCCTGGGCTATAGTGCGTATTTGCTTAAAGGTGCAGAAATGCTACCAAAAATCAGTAGCAATAAGATGCGTTTAACCTATGATGAAGGAGTCTATGAGGGAGACTTATCAATGTTTCTTTTAGGGATGACCAATTCAATTGGAGGGTTTGAACGTATCATGCCAGATGCTCAATTATCAGATGGGCTATTTCAGTTAATTGTGGTTAAAACTGCAAATCCAGTAGATGTTTTACGTTTAATGGCCATGGCTTTGAATGGAAATCATGTTAATGATCCACAGATTATCTATACTAAGACTAAAAATTTAAAGGTAGAATTATTAGGTGATAGTAAAGATAAGGATCCTATTCCTGTGAATTTAGATGGTGAGATTGGTGGTCATTTACCAATTGATTTTGAAAATCTAAAACAGCATATTGAATTTTATGTTGGTTAATATAAAATAGAGACTAATAATTTATTAGTCTCTATTTTTGTTGGAGAAGAAATGAAAAAATTCATTCATAATTTAAGTACAGATGTTAATGGAATTGCTGAATGGGCAATTATTTTTTACACTGTTTTTCCCTTAGTGGGCTTTATTGCGAGCCGTGTATATTTAGTAAAAAAAGACAAAATTAAAGCTAATGCAGTGTTCTTTTATGCACTAATGGGATTATTAATAAATGTAATTTTCTATATGATTTTTGGAAGATAGGGGTAATTTATGGCAGTAAAACTAATTGCGGTAGATTTAGATGGAACTTTATTAACTAGTGGAAATACAATTTCACCTGAAACTCTGAGGACTTTACAGGTAGCACATGGGATGGGAATTAAGGTAGTGTGGTCGTCCTCTCTCTGGAGTAATGCCTTTTGAAACTCAACTAGGACTTGAGGGGCCAGAAGAATATGCAGTTGTCTTTAACGGCGCAGTTGTACAAGACTTATCTGGAAAAGTTCTAATGAGTCAAGAGATGAATTATCGCGATTTTGAAGTAATGCTTCGCTTGCAGAGACTTGCTCACGTGAATTTACACTTTGAAACAACTGAACGTTTTTGGACTTTAGATCGTGACCTTTCAGTACAAATGCAAATTAATGCTGCTTTAACTGATAATGAAATTAGAGTTCGTGAGCGTAAAGAAATTCCACAAGATTTTACTTTTAACAAGGTAGGATTTACTTGTGCAAAAGATAGTGATCAAATTGAAAAACTATGGAATTCTATTCCATACTGGGCCTTTGAATCCTATGATATAGTTCGTAGTTTAGATAACTGTATTGAGTTAAATGGAATTGGGGCTTCAAAAGGAAATGCTTTAATGGATTTGGCTCAACGTTTAAAGATTAGCCCAGAAGATGTCATGGTCTTTGGCGACCAAGGAAATGACGTTTCTATGTTTGAAAATCCAAGCTTTAAGAAAATTGCTATGGGAAATGCAATTGAAGATATCAAAGAAAAGGCTGATTTTGTAACCGATGATAATAATCATAATGGGATTGCCAAAGCCCTTAAAAAGTTTGTGATTTAACCAATTAAGGTTATTTCATAAAAATTAATAATTAAAAATACACGATTCTATAAGAAAAGAATTTTATAGAATCGTGTATTTTTTTGATATTTAATACTAAGATTTTAAGTAACTTTATTGTGATTTGCTTTATATAATACTTATTATTTTTGATTATAGACTTAAGTCGATAAATAACTGCTTTATCTGATCTTAGAAGCGATTATCCTTAATATCAAGTGCTTGTGCTTTAATTTAATTACAAAAGATATATTATAGATGTGTATAGTAGTGCGTTATTTATATGCTCAATTAATATTTTTTATATTTTGTAATT
>DBFNNF010000296.1:0-13297 GCA_048407585.1 Lactobacillus johnsonii
AAATTTTTGACTTTGAAAAAAATAAAAAAGCGTGTACAATCAATTCTTGAAAAATAATTGAATGACAGAGAGCATTCATTTTGGAGGAAAATATGATTAATACACACGTAAAATTACCAGGATTAGATTTAAAAAATCCAATTATGCCAGCAAGTGGTACCTTTGGTTTTGGGGATGTACCAGCCGCCAAGAAATTTGATTTAAATGATTTGGGAGCAATGGTAATAAAGACGACGACTCCTCATAGTACAACAGGTAATCCGCAGCCCCAAATAGCTGTTTTAAATACTGGAGTTTTGAATTCAGTCGGATTAACTAATCCCGGTGTGGATGCGGTGATCAAAGATAAATTAACTCCTTTGCGTAGTGAATATCCTGACTTGCCAATTATGGCTAGTGTTGGTGGAGAAGATGAAGCAGGATATGTTGAAGTAGCTAAGAAGCTATCTGATTCTGGACTAGTAAATGCCTTAGAGATTAATGTTTCTTGTCCGAATGTGAATCAGGGCGGAATGAGCTTTGGCGTTCATCCTGATGTAGTGGAAGAATTGACTAAAAAAATTAAGTCAGTCGTTAAAATCCCAATTTATGTAAAATTAACCCCTAATGTCACTGATATTACGCAGATTGCGAAAGCAGCCGAAAATGGTGGCGCAGATGGATTATCCTTAATCAATACTCTTTTGGGAATGGAGATTGATGTTGAAACTAGAAAGCCTGTTTTAGGTCATAATATTGGTGGTCTTTCGGGAGAAGCGGTAAAACCAATTGCTATTAGAATGGTGCACCAAGTTCGAGAAAGTACAACTTTACCAATTATTGGGATGGGTGGAATCAGTTCTGCTAAAGATGTAATTGAATTTATCTTAGCTGGTGCTAATGCAGTTGCTGTTGGAACGGCTCATTTTACGGATAGTCTTGCCTCAAAGCATATTGCTGATGACTTACCAAAGGAATTAGAAAAGTTAGGGATTACAGATATCAATGAATTAGTGAATAAAGTCAATTTTAATTAAATGGCTTGACAAAAATCAGAAAGTACAGTAATTTTAAAACAATAAATGTCCTTTAAAATTAGTCCCGTGAGGCTAGCAAGGCAGGCTTAAATAAGTATGACTTTACTATAAGCTCCTAGTCTCAAGAACTAGGAGCTTTTTTATGGGCAAAATCAGGAGGAAAAATATGGCAAAGGAAATTTGGGATGCACTAGCAATGAAGCGTGCATTAACTCGAATTACTTATGAAATTATTGAGCAAAATAAGGGTACTGATAATCTTGTTTTAATTGGAATTAAGACAAGAGGAGTTTACTTAGCCAAGAGAATTCATGATCGAATTCAAAAATTAGAAAATGTTGATGTGCCAATCGATGAGCTAGATATTACTCTTTATCGTGATGATCGTCATGATGCTTCATTAAAACAAGATCCAGTAGTCAATTCTAACCAAATTGATGTTGATATTACCGATAAGAAAGTAATTTTAATTGACGATGTAATTTATACTGGTCGAACAATTAGAGCAGCGATGGATGCTTTGATGGATGATGGACGTCCTAGTTCAATTAAAGTTGCAGTTTTGGTAGATCGTGGTCATCGCGAATTACCAATTAGAGCTGACTTTGTCGGTAAGAACATCCCAACTGCAGCTAATGAACAAGTTGCTGTTAACATGGTAGAAAAAGATGGTAAGGATTCGGTTGAACTGAAATCTCTATCAAAATAATTAAGAAATATTAATTTAATAGTCAACCATTTAATTGACTCCAGAGAGGGCCAGAAGGGTTGCTATATTTTTCGTAGACAAGAATATGAAAAATAGGCCTGGAGCAATTAAATGCTTCAGGCCTTTTTGCTTTAGAAAGAATAAAAATGGAAAATTTAAATCTTGTTAGTTTACCACATTTTGTTAGTGTAGAAAATCTAAGTGTTGAAGAAGTTGAAGCTTTAATTAATCGAGCAGAATATTTTAAAAATGGTGGGGCTACAGCTAATCTAACAGAGCCCATCTATATTACTAATATGTTTTTTGAAGATTCAAGTAGAACGCATACTAGTTTTGAAATGGCTGAAAGAAAATTAGGTTTAACCGTAATTCCATTTGATCCTGCTCATTCTTCAGTTAATAAGGGAGAAACATTATATGATACATCCCTGATTATGGAAGCTGTAGGAGTGAATATTGAAGTAATTCGTCATTCACAAAATGAATACTATCAAAATTTAATTCATCCGCAATCTCATCAACATTTAGATATTGGAATAATTAATGCCGGAGATGGCAGTGGTCAACATCCAAGTCAATGTTTGTTAGACATGATGACAATTCATGAACATTTTAAGCAGTTTAAAGGTTTAAAAGTAGCGATTGTTGGTGATATTACTAATTCCCGTGTTGCTAAAAGTAATATGGAATTACTCCACCGGCTAGGAGCTGAAGTTTACTTTTCAGGACCTGAATATTGGTACTCGAAGGAATTTGATAAGTATGGAAAATATGAAGAACTAGATAAGCTGATTTCCGAGATGGATGTGATGATGCTCTTAAGAGTTCAACATGAAAGACACAGTGATGATCCCAATGAAAAGAATTTTGATGCAAAAGCATATCATGAAGAATACGGAATTAATAACCAACGCTATCAAGAATTAAAACCAAATGCAATTATTATGCACCCAGGCCCAATTAACCACGATGTTGAATTAAGTGCAAATTTGGTGGAAAGCGACAAGTGTATGTTTACTCGTCAAATGCAAAATGGTGTGTTTATGAGAATGGCAATGATTGAAGCAGTCTTACGAGGAAGAAAATTAGGAGGACTCAAGTAATGACTACTGTAATTAAAAACGGAACTGTGTACCAAAATGGCCACCTAATCAAAGCTGATGTCTTAATCGATGGTCAAAAAATTAAGGCTATTGGAACTGACCTAGAAGGGGAAAAAACAATTGATGCTAGCGGGATGATAGTTAGCCCGGGTTTAGTGGATGTTCATGTTCATTATCGTGATCCTGGTCAAACCTATAAAGAAGATATCAAAACTGGTAGCCAAGCGGCAGCACGTGGGGGTTTTACAACAGTTGGTGCCATGCCTAATGTCACTCCTGTTCCTAATACAGCCGAATTAATGGAGAAGATGGTTAGAGAAAATCAAAAAAAGGGATTAGTCCATATTCTCCAGTATGGCCCTGTCACTAATGATGAAACAACTGATATTATTCCTGACTATGCGGAACTTAAGAAAGCAGGCGCATTTGCATTAAGTAATGACGGACATGGAGTTCAAAGTGCGCAGACAATGTATCTAGCCATGCAAAAGGCTAAAGAAAACAATTTAATTATTGCCGCACATGCCCAAGATGACTCACTTTTTAATAAAGGAATTGTTAATGAAGGAGTAGCAGCTGAAAAATTAGACTTACCACCAGTTACAGAACTTGCTGAGACTACCCAAATTGCTCGTGATCTCCTTTTGGCACAAAAAACAGGAGTCCATTACCATATTTGTCATGTTTCGACAAAAACCAGTGTAGAATTAGTTCGCTTAGCAAAAGCACGAGGTATTAAGGTAACGTGTGAGGTTGCACCACACCATATTTTATTGACAGATAGCGATATTCCAGAAGACGATCCTTACTTTAAGATGAATCCACCACTAAGAAGTAAAGAAGATCAAGCAGCTCTTTTAGTTGGGATACTAGATGGAACAATTGATTTAATTGCTACTGATCATGCTCCCCATGCTAAAGCGGAAAAACAAGGTAGTATGCGAGAAGCCGCTTTTGGAATTACGGGAAGTGAGACAGCATTTAGCACTCTTTATACTAGATTTGTAAAGGAAGAAAAAGTTTTCACGCTTGAACAATTACTATCTCTTCTTACTGATAAGCCGGCTACAGTATTTGGTATAAAAAGCGCAGGTCTTCTTGCACCTGGTGAGAATGCTGATATTGCAATTTTTGATATTGAGCATCAAAAAGAAATTAAAGAAGAGGATTTTAAGTCTAAAGGAGTAAATACACCATTTACTGGTCAGAAAGTATATGGCGAGACAGTGATGACATTTGTTGATGGTAAAGTTGTATATCAAAGGGGAACAAAATGAAACGCTATTTAATTTTAGAAGATGGTAGCATTTATCAAGGCGAAGGCTTTGGCGCTGATTGTGAAAGTAGCGGTGAGGTTGTTTTTACAACAGGGATGACGGGCTATCAAGAAGCAATTACTGACCAAAGTTATGCCGATCAGATTTTAGTTTTTACTAATCCTTTAATTGGAAACTATGGAATTACTTTGGCAGATTATGAATCACTTGAGCCACAAATTAAGGGCGTTATTTGCCATCAAGTAGCACGTCACCCAGACAATTGGCGTAGGCAAACAACCTTGCCAAAATTTTTAAAACAATTAAATATACCTGGCTTGCAAGGAATTGATACCCGTGAATTAGTAAAGAAATTAAGAATTCACGGTACTCTAAAAGGAAGAATTACTGATTCAAAAGAAAATGCGGCAAGTATTGCTCAAGAACTGAAACAAAAAAACATTACCCAAGGTGTAATCAGCCGGGTTTCAACGAAGAACTCTTATCCAGTTCCTGGTTCGAAAAGAAATATAGTTGTTGTTGACTTTGGTATTAAGCACAGTATTTTACGAGAATTAGCGGAGAGAGACTGTAACTGTATTGTCTTACCTTATACTGCAACAGCTGAAGAAATTTTAAATCTTAATCCAGATGGTGTGCTCTTATCAAATGGACCGGGAAATCCAGAAGAAATGCTTATGGCTGCAAAAATGGTCCGAGAAGTTGAAAAACATGTTCCGCTATTTGGAATTTGTATGGGCCATCAAGTTTTTGCACTCGCAAACGGGGCTAGTACCTACAAAATGAAATTTGGACACCGCGGCTTTAATCATCCTGTAAGAGAAATTGCTACTGGCAATATTGGTTTTACTTCGCAAAATCACGGTTATGCGGTAGATCCGAAATCTATTGATAAAGAAAATTTGATGATTACTCATGTTGAAGTAAATGATGGCACAGTTGAAGGACTACGTCATAAAAAATATCCTGCCTTTTCAGTCCAATTTCACCCTGATGCAACCCCAGGACCTCATGATGAAGACTCATTGTTTGATGATTTTATGTCAATGATTGACCAAAGAAAGGAAGAAGAGCGTCATGCCTAAGAGAACAGATATTCATAAGATTATGGTAATTGGTTCTGGTCCAATTATTATTGGCCAAGCTGCAGAATTTGATTATTCAGGAACTCAGGCGTGCTTAGCTCTTCGTGAGGAGGGTTATGAAGTAGTACTAGTTAATTCAAATCCTGCTACAATCATGACTGACACTACTATTGCAGATAAGGTTTATATTGAACCCCTAACTGTAGAATCAATCTCAAGAATCATTAGACAAGAGTATCCTGATGCAATTTTACCAACGCTTGGTGGTCAAGTTGGATTAAATATGGCTCTTTCATTAGCTAAAACGGGAATTTTAGATGAGTTAAATATTGAATTATTAGGAACAAGACTTTCTTCGATTGAACAAGCAGAAGATAGAGAGAAGTTTAAAGAGCTATGTAAAGAATTGGGTGAGCCCGTTCCACCATCAACAACTGTTAATACCGTTGAAGAAGCCTTAGAGTTCGGTGATAGAATTGGCTATCCAATTATTGTCCGTCCAGCCTTTACAATGGGTGGAACTGGTGGTGGTATTTGTAATAATCACGAAGAGCTAGCAAAAATTGCTAAGAATGGATTAGAATTGTCCCCTGTTACTGAATGTTTAATTGAAAAATCGATTGCGGGCTATAAAGAAATTGAATTCGAAGTAATGCGTGATCATGATGATAATGCAATGATTGTGTGTTGCATGGAGAATTTTGATCCAGTTGGAATTCATACTGGGGATTCAATTGTTTTTTCACCTAGTCAGACCTTGAGTGATAAAGAATACCAAATGCTTCGTGATTGCTCTTTACGTTTAATTAGGGCTCTTAAGATTGAAGGAGGTTGTAATGTTCAGCTAGCCTTAGATCCTAATAGCTTTGACTATGATGTTATTGAGGTGAATCCTCGAGTTTCACGATCAAGTGCATTGGCTTCAAAAGCAACCGGTTATCCTATTGCAAAAATGGCCGCAAAAATTGCAATTGGTATGACACTAGATGAAATTAAAAATCCAGTAACTGGAACAACTTATGCTGAATTTGAACCAGCTTTAGATTATGTCGTCTGCAAAATTCCTCGCTGGCCATTTGATAAGTTTTCTAAGGCTGACCGCACTTTAAGTACCCAAATGAAGGCTACGGGTGAAGTAATGGCAATTGGCCGAACAGCTGAAGAGGCAATGCAAAAAGCAGTAAGATCCCTTGAAATTGACGAAAAAGATCTCTATTCTGAAGCAGCTCATCATGCAAGTGATGAAGAGATAGAGCAAAAATTAGTTAAGGCGCAAGATGACCGACTCTTTTATTTAGCAGAAGCCTTTCGTAGAGGTTATAGTCTTGAAGATGTCCATGAATTAACCAAGATTAACTTTTATTTCTTAGATATTGTTAGTCACATGGTAGAGATGGAGCAAACTATCCAAGAAAATAAAGATGATATTGAAACTTTACGTCTAGCTAAAAAATATGGTTTTAGTGATGCAACTATTGCTACTTTATGGAATGAAAGTGTTGATCAGATTAGAGCCTTGCGTAAAAAGAATGGGATCATTCCAGTCTACAAGATGGTTGATACTTGCGCAGCAGAGTTTGAATCAAAGACGCCATACTTTTACTCAACTTATGATGGTGAAAATGAATCACATAAGTCTGGTAAAAAATCAGTAATTGTTATTGGTTCTGGTCCAATTAGAATCGGACAGGGTGTCGAGTTTGATTATGCAACTGTTCACTGTGTAAAAGCACTGCAAAAGATGGGCTATGAAGCCATTGTTATCAATTCAAACCCAGAAACTGTTTCAACTGACTTTTCAATTTCTGATAAATTGTATTTTGAACCCTTAACCTTAGAAGATGTATTGAATGTTTGTGATTTGGAAAAGCCCGAAGGTGTAATTGTTCAGTTTGGAGGACAAACTTCAATTAATTTAGCTGCTGGATTACAAGATCATGGGGTTAAAATCTTAGGAACCAGTGTTAAAGATCTTAACCGTGCAGAAGATCGTGAACTATTTGATCAAATAATCAAGAAGCTTAAATTAAATCAACCAAAGGGCTTAACTGCAACAACACATGAAGGAGTTATTAAAGCAGCTGAAGAGTTAGGATATCCGGTCTTGGTTCGTCCAAGTTATGTGCTGGGCGGAAAGGCAATGGAAATTGTTTACAACAAGAGTGAGCTTGAAGAATACTTGCATGACCACGTAGACATTGCAGCTGATCATCCAATTTTAGTAGATGACTATTTAGACGGTCGTGAATGTGATGTCGATGCAATTTGCGATGGACAGGATGTTTTACTACCCGGAATTATGGAACACATTGAACATGCTGGGGTTCACTCTGGAGATTCAATGGCCGTTTACCCACCGCAAAACTTTACGGATGAAGTTAAAGATAAGATTATGGATGTTACGCGTAAGCTTGCTCTTACTTTGAATTGTGTGGGAATTATGAATATTCAATTTATCGTGAGAAACGGTGAAGTTTATGTAATTGAAGTAAATCCTCGTGCAAGTAGAACAGTTCCATTTTTAAGTAAGATAACTGGCATTGAAATGGCACAAGTTGCGACTCGGGTAATTATGGGTGAAAGCCTAGCTCAGCAGGGCTACAGTGATGGTTTGGCACCTGAACCAGAAATGATTAGTGTTAAGGCACCCGTCTTTAGTTTTAGCAAGTTGGCTGATGTAGACTCATATCTTGGGCCAGAAATGAAATCAACAGGTGAAGTAATGGGAAGCGACCATACTTTTGCCAAGGCTCTGTATAAGGCCTTTGCCGGAGCTAAAATGCAGTTACCTGAAAATGGAAATGTTTTATTAACAATTGAAGACAAGGATAAAGAAAAGATTCTCCCAATTGCAAAGAGATTTGCGAGAATTGGTTATCGGATTTTTGCTACTAAGGGTACAGCAGACTTTTTAAAGAATAATGGATTACATGTTGATCTTGTAACTAAAGTTCATGAAAACGAAAACGCAGATGACAATATCTTAAATGAATTAAGAGAGGGAAGAATTGACTTAGTGATTAATACCATGGGACATGACATTGAAAAGAATTCTGACGGCTTCATTATTAGACAAATGGCTATTCAACAGAATGTTCCATTACTAACAGCTCTTGATACAGCTGATGCACTCTTAACATCTCTTGAAAATAGATCATTTGCAACCGACGCTTTAAAATAGTAAATAATCCCGGTTTGAGGAAAAGATACAATGGTAAAAGAAATTTGGGATAAGCCTGCAATGCAGCGAGCTATTGTTAGGATTACGTATGAAATTATTGAAAGGTATAAGGGCGTAGATAAGCTGGTTTTAGTTGGAATCAAAACTCGTGGCGTCTATCTAGCACGTAGAATTGGAGACCGACTTGAAGAAATTGAAAAGAAGATTGTTCCAGTAGGCGAACTAGATATAACCTCTTATCGAGATGATCGTCAAGTTGATATTAATCAAGAAAGGATTTCAAACTTAGAACCAGAAAATTTAAATATTACTAATAAACATGGTGTATTAGTAGATGATGTTCTTTATACCGGAAGAACTATTCGGGCTGCGATGGATGCTTTGATTGCAACTGGACGTCCAAAGTCAATTGCAGTTGCAGTTTTGGTGGACCGAGAACATCGGGAATTACCGATTAAGGCAGATTTTGTTGGAAAGAATATTCCAACGGCCTTAAGCGAACAAGTAGCAGTTAATGTTAAGGAAATCGATGGTGTTGATAGTATCGAGCTAATTAAATTAAAGTAGAAAAAAACTGTATCATTCTGAAAAATCAGATGATACAGTTTTTTTTGCTCTATTTATTCTATTACTTTTGCGCCTAAGGAATTTTTAAAATGATCTAAGGCCCATTCCTGACCATGTTCAGTAAAGGTAGTAACACCTTTACTTGGAATAGTTAAATCATAGTTTAAATTATAGGCAGTCATAGCCGTATGAAGAACACAAATGTCTGTACATACCCCAGTTAGCCATAAATCGTTAATTTTACGTTCACGTAAGTAATTATCGAGATTAGTATTTTGGAAAGAAGAGTAGCGATTTTTGTTAAATTTATATACTTGATCGCTAGACTTATAAGCTTCATACCAATCTTTTAACTTACCATATAACTCTTGCCCTGGTGTACCAACAATATTATGTGGTGGAAAGAGCTTATATTCTGGACTAAATGTATCACCGGTATGTCCATCAGTTGGAAAAATCACATAGTCCCCATTATCATAAAATTTATTTGCTAATTCAATTAAATAATCTTCTAAAGCTTGAGCTGGCTTTCCACAGGTAAGAGAACCATTGTCTGCAATAAAGTCATTAGTGTAGTCAATAATTAATAGTGCTTTTTTCATATTTTATCCTTAAAAATTAAAACTATCCTGAATTACGTAAGCCAGAGGTTACCCCGTTAATGGTAATTGGTAAAATGCTTTCGTAAACACCGGCAATTTCATCAACGCGGTCTCGTTTAATCATTTCAATTTGAATATAGTTAAGAATATTGAAGTATGGCATCCGGTAGTTTAAGCTCATCTTTAAACTTGGATTGTCTGCAAGTAATTCTTTGTTACCTTCAATTTGAAGGATTACTTCTTTAGTAAGTTTCCATTCTTGATAGATAGTATCAAAGACTTTTTTAGTATCTTCATCTTCACATAGGTCCGCATATTGTTTGGCAATATCCATGTTAGATTTGGAAAGAACCATATCAACATTGGAGAGGAGGGAGTGGAAGAAAGGCCAACCTTGATACATCTTTTGTAAGGTGTGGAGGTTATTAGGATTGGCATCAATGAAGTGCTTGAAGGCAGAACCAACACCATACCAACCAGGGAACATAATTCGACTTTGTGACCATGAAAATACCCAAGGAATAGCTCTTAAGCCTGAAAAATCAGTAATCTTCTTTCTTGCTGCTGGACGAGAACCAATATTTAAGTTGGAAATTTGCTTAATTGGTGTAGCTTGCAAGAAGTAGTCAAGAAAAGCTGGTGTTTCAAAAACAAGTTTACGGTAAACTTTATTGCTGTCTAGAACAATTTCATCCATTGATGAACGGAATCCACCAATATCATCTTCACTTACAATTTGTTTAGAAACAATACGGTCGATGGTAGCTGAAGCAAGCATTTCCAAATTGTAGTAAGCAGTATCTTGATTACCATACTTGTTTTGAATAATTTCACCTTGTTCAGTCATTCGAATACGGTCATTAATTGAGCCAAAAGGTTGAGCAGTAATCGCTTCATAAGAAGGACCACCACCACGTCCAACAGTTCCACCACGGCCGTGCATGAAGGTAATATTAACACCCAATTTCTTGCCCATTGCGGTTAAGTCTTTTTGTGCTTTATAAAGGTTCCAGCAAGAAGCTAAGTAGCCACCATCTTTATTTGAGTCAGAGTAGCCTAGCATAATTTCTTGGTAATTATTTTGAGAAGCAAGCCACTTTTTAACAATGTCGAGATTTAGAAATTCTTTCATAATTTCACGAGAGTTTTCCAAATCTTCAACTGTTTCAAATAATGGTACAACTTGAATGCGGGCTCCTTGATTATTTAAAAGATCGTATTCCTTAAGCATAATTGCTTGTTCAAGAAGATCAGAGACACTTTCAGTATGAGAAATAATGTGTTGCTTAATTACATCTTCACCAATACAATCTTTAAGTTGACGAGCAGTCTTGTAGATCTTTAATTCCTTTTGGAGTAATTCAGATTTTGGCTTATTGTTAGCGTGAAGATTACGTGGATCATTGTTTAACTCATTAAGTAAAACTTTAACCTTATCTTTTTCTGGTAAGTCACTATAATTATCGCAAATTCCGGCACTCTTAAGTAATTCGGCGACACAAGCTTCGTTTACACTAGAATCTTGACGCATATCAATTGTTGCCAAATGGAAACCAAAGATATCAATTGCTTCTAACAACTCAGTAAAGAAGCTTCTAACTACAGCTTGGTCATGATCCTCTTCGAGCGATTCTTTAATTGTAATTAAATCAGCTTTAAAATCTTGTGGATTCTTATAAACAGGGATTTTGTCTAAGTTTTCCAAATCGCGTTTTTTAACAAAGCTATTTTTATCAGCTGTGCCTAAAAGAGTGTATTCGGTGTGAAGTAGACGGCTCTCAATATAGTAGAAAGCACGGCGATACGGTTCATTAGTTCTAAATGGTGAGTCATCATTTGAGAGCTCCGATAATTTCTCAACAGCTGATGAAGGCTTCATATAAGAGGTAGACATTGAGATCGTGCGGTAAAGCTTGTTTAGCTGTTTAATATAGTATTCAAAAATTACTTGGCTTTGCAAAGTGGCACTCAACTTTAATGTTTCGGCAGTAACGTATGGATTTCCATCACGATCGCCTCCGATCCACATTCCCATTGTAATTGGAGTGGCACCATCTAGATTTAAATTATGCTTTTTAGCTAATTCTTGGTAGCGAGCTGTAAATTTAGTGATAGCCGGAATCAAAGCCTTAGGATAGTATGCTAAAACGTTTGTAATTTCATTAGAAACCTGTAGTTTGTGGCTACGAATAATATCAGTTTGCATTAAAATCTCAATGTAAGCGCGGAGTTTTTCAGTCCATTCAGCCTGATTAATGGTTCCATTTTTAACTTCACGGTAACTGCGTAATAGACCATGGATTTGGTCAGTTAGTTCAAGGACAGTTTTTCTTTGAACTTGAGTAGGGTGAGCAGTTAAAACGGGAACTACATTAACATGCTTAAGAATTTCACTGGCATTTTCTTTTTGAGAAACTAAGTCAATCGTATCTTCAAGTTTACCAAGATAGTCTTGATCCGTATTATTGAGTAGGTTAACTTCACTAGCTAACTCTACATCTTCAGAAATATTAACTAATAAAGGTAAAGTTGCAAAATAACGTGCAACGACAATCATTTCTTGATTAGTAAGACTAGCAATTTGCTTTTCAAGAGCATCGTAGTCTTTTTGGGCAGAGATCTTAATTAAATCTTGAATTTTATTAAAAATCACATCCCCACTTAATTGACGTGTACTCTCGTTAAGTAAGTTGGTCAAAATTTTAACTTCTTCAGCTACCATTGCGTGATCGCTGCTATTTTCTAACTTCTTAATGGACATTAAAAAAGTTTCCTCCTTTTTGTGAAAGATTTAACATAAGAATAACACATATTTTTATGTTTGAATCTTAGTTTGAAAGATAATTTTTTTGAGCGTTTTTCATCATTGTTAGGAGCTTTTTAGCAGAAAATTGAACTGTAAGAGATTTAGCATAATTTTGGTAATTTGCACTCATCATTTTTAAATCTTTAGGATGATTAATCCAGTAATCAATTCTTTGAGCTAAAATTTCGCTGCTACCAGCGGGAAAAAGATTGTTAGGACTTAAAGCATATGAACTGGTAGAAGAGAGAGGACTTTGGGCAATTATGGGTACACAACCAGTCGCAAAAGCTTCCATGCAAGCCATCCCTTCAACTTCCACGTTAGCACAATGAACAACAATATTGGATTGATCCATGATCTGTTTTAAGTCATTTCTAGAATAAAAGCCAAGCTGAGCATTAATCTTTAGTCTTTGGCAAAGGGAGATATATTCATTCTTTAAGGGGCCTTTCCCAGCTAAAATTAATTTGATTCTATCTTTGTATTTACTACGTCCGATAGCTTTAATTAAGGTCTTTTGATCTTTTTCATTTGAAAAACGACCGATTGAAAGTATTGTAAAGGGATTAGTTGTTGTTCTCTGATTATTCTGTAAATAATAGTCACTAATGCCATTAGAAATAACTATTAGCTTGGATTTGAAGTTATATTTTTTTAAACGTTGTTCGACCTTAGTAGTGGGACATTGTAAATAGCTACAGTAATTAAAAGTAGTATCACGAAATAATCTCATAAAAGCAGAATTGATGCTGGCATAGTCTAAAATTGGTACTGAAGCAGTCAGATTTTCAGGATAAAGATGAAAAGTACCTGTAATTGACTTCCTCATCTGTTTAGCAATTTTAGCTGCAGTCCAGCAAACAGGAAAAGGGTCTTCCAAGTGGACTAAATCTGCCCATCTAATAGCTTCTTTAATTATTTCTTTTTTAGGTTTAGCAAAATGAAAACCTT
>DBFNNF010000297.1:0-2991 GCA_048407585.1 Lactobacillus johnsonii
TTAACTTCACAAGCATCAAAATAGCGCTCTTATAATTTGTTATATAAAATTGAAGTAAAACTATATTATTTAACTTTTATATACAAAAGAGGTGACACCTATGTCTCAAAAAAATTATGTATCTCAATCTTCTATTCAAGACTTTTTATCTGCTAGAAAGCGCAGTTCTACTTTGATTGCTACTGGCGTCATGCTATGTATTTTTTCGCCAATTACTTTATTAATCTTAATCAGCCTAACAAGATTAGATATCTTAACTTCATCGATTAATTTTGCGACAGGAATTGGCGTAATTGTTTTAATATAGTTGCAGCAGCTGTGGCTCTCTTTATTGCGGGAAATCACTGGCTAAAAGTTCACGAAAATTTCGAGTATGAAGAATGTAATCTTTCTGAAGAAACAAAAGAGCAAGTTCTTAAGTCAAGTAAAGAATATGAAAATCAGCACCTAGTGCTAAAAATTATTGGCATTACTTTCTGTATTTTATCTGCCATTCCACTTATGACGGGATCTTTATTTATTGGGTCTCTTTCAAATAGCCGAATTGATGACCTAATGACTGGTCTTTCAACTGCTACGCTTTTTCTTGTAGGAATTGGTGTCTTTTTCTTAGTCAAAACCAATATTGTTCGTGATAGTTTTAATATTATTTTGCAAATAGAAGACTATACTACTGAGAAAAAAGCCAGCAAAAAAATAATTGAAAAATATGCCACTATTTACTGGATGACTATTTCTTTTATCTATCTTGCTTATAGTTTCATTAACAATAATTGGAGTCAAAGCTGGATTATTTGGCCACTTGCTGGAATTACATATGGGATTCTTGAAACAATCCTTTCTTTAAAAAAGAAAAAATCAATTTCAGAATAATACATCAAAAAAGAGGCCTTGTGTTCGGAAAATGATTCTGCTACACTCTAAATATCAAAATATCTATATATCGTCGTAATAAGGTCGACAGTTTCTACCCGGAACCAATTAATTCTGGACTATAGGTAATCGATGTCATAAGTAGCACTACAAAGGACTTCTTTTACCCTAATTTACGGGTAGAAGAAGTCTTTTTTTGCAGGAGGATAAAATTGAAATTACTTGAGGAACGGATTCGTAAAGATGGAGAAGTATTAGATGGCAATGTTTTAAAAATTAACTCTTTTCTAAATCATCAAGTCGATCCGCAACTTATGATGGAAGTCGGTAAGGAATTTAAGCGTTTATTCGAAAACGAAAAGGTTACTAAAGTTCTTACTTGTGAAGCTTCAGGAATTGCTCCTGGTATTATGGCTGCATATCAATTAGGAGTGCCAATGGTTTTTGCGAGAAAGAAAAAGCCTTCAACTCTAAATGATGCTGTTTATTGGGCAGACGTATTTTCTTACACTAAAAAAGTTAATAATAAAATTTGCGTTGAAAAGAAATTTTTAAGTAGCAATGATCACTTATTAATTATTGATGACTTCCTGGCACACGGCGAAGCTGTTAAAGGAATGCTTAATATTGCAGAACAAGCAAATGCAACTGTAGCTGGTGTTGGCGTAGTTGTAGCTAAAGAATTTCAAGGTGGCAGCAAATGGGTTAAAGATCACGGCTATCGCCTTGAGGCCTTAGCTAGGATTTCTAATTTTGAAAATAATCAAGTGCATTTTGTAGGAGAATAATAAATGAAGCACATGCAAGTTAACCACAAAAAGGCAGCTTTACTAGGTCTACAACATTTACTCGCAATGTATTCAGGAGCCATTGCAGTCCCGCTTTTGATTGGAACTGCCTTGAAATTTAACTCCACTCAAATGACTTATCTAGTTTCAATTGATATCTTCATGTGTGGTTTAGCAACTGCTCTCCAGCTTCTACGGAATCGTTATTTTGGAATTGGCTTACCTGTTGTTTTAGGGTGTGCCATTCAAGCGGTAGCTCCTCTTCAAATGATTGGGAAAAAATTCACCATTGGTACTATGTACGGTGCAATCATTGTAGCAGGTGTTTTCGTATTTTTAGTAGCTGGCTATTTTTCCAAAATCAAAAAGCTCTTTCCACCAGTTGTAACAGGAAGCTTAATTACAGTAATTGGACTTTCCTTAATTCCAGTTTCTATTCAAAATCTTGGTGGAGGTAATTCTACAGCTAAAAACTTCGGTGACCCTAAAAATCTTTTAACTGGCTTTATAACTGTAGCAATTATTCTTGCCCTTCAAGTTTGGGGAAAAGGATTTATCAAATCCATCGCTGTTTTAGTAGGATTAATTGCAGGAACCTTAATTGCTAGCACTCTTGGTATGGTTTCACTTACTCCGGTTGCTCAAGCTTCTTGGTTCCACTTACCTCAACCTTTTTACTTTGGAATGCCACAGTTTGAGTGGTCATCTAGTTTAACGATGATCATCATTGCTCTCGTTTCAATGGTTGAATCTACTGGAGTATTCTTTGCTATTGGCGATTTACTCCACAAAGATATCACAAGCGATGACCTCAAAAAAGGTTATCGTGCTGAAGGGCTCGCACAGATCCTTGGCGGAATCTTTAATACATTCCCCTACACTACTTTTTCACAAAATGTAGGTTTACTTGAATTATCAGGTATAACTACAAAAAGACCAATTTACTGGGCATCTGGCTTTTTAATGTTAATGGGATTATTACCTAAATTTGGTGCTTTAGTAACTATTATCCCTGACTCTGTCTTAGGTGGCGCAATGCTTGTAATGTTTACAATGATTGCCGTTCAAGGAATGAGAATGCTAAAGAGAGTAGACTTTGAGGATACTCGTAATATCTTAATCGTAGCTATCTCAATTGGTCTCGGATTAGGAGTTACTGTTTATCCACAAGTTTTCCAAGCTTTACCAGAAACTATTCAATTATTCCTTGGAAATGGTATTGTTGTAGCGAGTTTAAGTGCTACTATTCTCAATTTATTATTTAAAGGAAAATCTGGCTTAGAAGAGCAACATATTCCTGCTGCCCCAGAAAAAATTGAAGTACAAAGCT
>DBFNNF010000298.1:0-12168 GCA_048407585.1 Lactobacillus johnsonii
AATAAAAGAAACTGTGTTAAATGATAATTCTGAAATTCGTCCAGAAGACATTGATTACGTTCTGGGTGAAAGATTAGGCTATACACCTTCAGAATTTGAGTTACACATTAATGATGAATTAACCCCGGAACAAGAAAAACAAGCATTAAAAGATATGAAAAAATTGCGTAGAGGAATTTCTCCGCAATATATTTTGGGTTATGCTTGGTTTTATGGCTATAAAATTTTAGTTAATCGCGGTGTTTTAATTCCTCGGTTTGAAACTGAAGAGTTAGTTAAATGGGCACTTGAAAATATTGAATCTGGTAAAAAAATTCTTGATTTAGGAACTGGTTCTGGAGCTATTATGGTTGCTTTGGTAAAGCAGGCACAGAAACAAGGAATTCAGGATT
Organism: Lactobacillus johnsonii; assembly: GCA_048407585.1. GTDB lineage: Bacteria > Bacillota > Bacilli > Lactobacillales > Lactobacillaceae > Lactobacillus > Lactobacillus johnsonii_C. The sequence goes on from DBFNNF010000298.1 coordinate 393, forward strand.
TGAATCTATACGCAAGTGATATTACAGATTCCGCTTTGCGTGAAAGCGAAGAAAATTTCTTAAAATATGATCTAGATGTTAAAACCCGTAAGGCAAATGTATTAGTGGGCTTAGAAAAATTTGACATGATTATTTCTAATCCGCCTTATATTAAGACGAGTGAAAAGAACTTAATGGATGAAAATGTCATAAAAAACGAACCTGATACTGCCTTATATGGGGGAGAAGATGGTCTAGACTTTTATCGTAAATTTGCAAAGCAAGTTCAGTTACATTTAAATCCTCAAGGACAATTTTTCTTAGAATTTGGTTTTAGTGAAAAAGAACAATTAAAAGAATTATTTGAGACTGAATTACCAGATTTTGAAATTAAATTTAGGGATGACTTAGCAGGTAAGCCAAGAATGGTTCATGGAAGGTGGAAGAAATAATGGAAACGAAGATTTTCAATAAAGAACAAATTCCTGAAGCAGTTGCCCTGTTGAGAAAAGGAGAATTAGTAGCTTTCCCAACTGAAACTGTATATGGTCTTGGGGCATTAGCAACTAATGAAAAGGCTGTTAAGGGTGTATATGCAGCTAAAGGCCGCCCAAGTGATAATCCATTAATTGTAACTGTGTCTGATGAACAAATGATGGAAAAGTATGTTAATGAAGTACCAGAACGTGCTAAAAAGCTAATTAAGCACTTTTGGCCTGGTCCATTAACTATTATTCTTTTTGTCAAAGAAGGCACTTTACCAGATGCTGTAACTGGCGGTCTTCCAACCGCAGCATTTCGCTGTCCAAATGATGATATGACCCATGATTTAATTAGTGAACTGGGAAAGCCTATTGTTGGGCCTTCTGCTAATACTTCCACTAAGCCTAGTCCAACAACTGCGGAACATGTTTTTCATGATTTAAAGGGAAAAATAGCCGGGATTATTGATAATGGTCCAACCGAGATTGGTTTAGAATCAACAATTGTTGATTTGTCCGTTGAAAAGCCAACGGTACTTCGTCCTGGTGAAATTACTCCTGAAGAGATTTCAGCAGTTCTAGGAGAAGAAGTTTTGATGAATAGGGGAACTACGCAGACTAAGGGTGTGCCAAAGGCTCCTGGTATGAAATATCGTCATTACGCTCCTAGTGCTCCTGTTTTAATTGTTGATAAAGAAGAAGATTTTTCGAAAATCCAATGGGATGATGAGACTGGTGTAGCTGCTTTGGATGAAGTTCTTGAAAAGATCGATAGTCCTAATAAATATAGTTTAGGCAAGACCATTGATAAGGCAGCCCATAATTTGTTTGGTGCTTTAAGATATTTTGATGGTGAAGATAAGATTAAGCGCATTTATGTCCAAGGTTTTGACCATGGTGCAATTAGTGCTGCTTACATGAATCGTTTAAACAAAGCTGCCGCTGGTCATCATTTTCATTAAAAATAAAAAGGCATGTAGAAAAACATGCCTTTTTTCGTATGATTTAGGAAACATTTATCTAATAATTTGTTAAAATAATGGACGAAGTATTATTTTTAAAATAGGAGGCCATTATGGGTAAGTTTACCGTTTTGAATCATCCATTGATCCAACATAAGTTGACAATCATTCGTAAGAAAGATACAGGTACAAATGAATTTCGTCAAATTGTTGGTGAAATTGGTGGACTCATGGTTTATGAAATGACACGCGATTTGCCATTGAAGAATGTTGAGATTGAAACTCCAATTGGAAAGTCAACTCAAAAAGAATTAGCAGGTAAGAAATTGGTTATAGTACCAATTTTACGTGCTGGTCTTGGAATGGTTGATGGTGTTCTTCAAATGATCCCATCTGCAAAAGTAGGACATATTGGAATGTATCGTGATGAAGAAACTCTAAAGCCACATGAATATTTCTTCAAGATGCCACCAGATATTGAAGAACGTGAATGTATTATTGTTGATCCAATGCTTGCAACAGGTGGTTCAGCAAATATGGCTATTGAAGCATTAAAGAAGCGTGGCGCTAAGAATATTCGTTTAGCTGTTCTAGTAGCTGCTCCTGAAGGTGTAAAGGCTGTACAAGAAGCAAATCCAGATGTAGACATCTATGCAGCAGCAGAAGATGAAAAATTAATGGATAACGGTTACATCTACCCAGGTCTAGGGGATGCAGGAGATAGATTGTTCGGAACTAAGTAATTTTACTCAAAAATATTTTGAAATTGAAATTTTTGGGTGTTATCATTTTTAGTGTGTTTGAGGTATTCAGCACAAGAAGGGAGGTCACGAAGTGAATGAGAAATCTGTAGTCGTTAATGTATTCGGCTTAAATTTCAATGTAACTAACTGCTTAGGGGGAACGTTAGTCGCAATTGCGGTTTTCTTTCTTGTTTGGTATTTAGGACGTAATGTTTCTTTAAAGCCTAATAAAAAGCAAAATCTTTTGGAATATATGATTGATTTTACAAATAGGATTGTTAAGGATAACGTTGCTGACGTAGATGCACAAAAGCACCTATCTCTATATGCCTTTACCCTATTCATGTTCATTTTCTTTATGAACCAGTTAGGTTTGTTCTTTGAGTTTTCAATTAATGACCATATCCTTGTCAAATCACCAACTGCTAACCCATTAATTACTATGACCATGGCAATGATGACATTGCTTTTGTCTTATAACTTTGGTGTTCAGAGGTTTGGTGCTAAAGGTTATTTTGCAAATTATGCAAAACCAGTTGGATTTTTACTTCCAATCAATATTATTGAGGAATTCACTAATTTCTTGACGTTATCACTACGTCTTTACGGTAATATTTATGCCGGTGAAGTATTATTAACTTTAATCGGTAATCGTTTTGCAAAGAGTGCGGGTTGGTTTACCGTCATCGCTTCGGTTCCACTAACTTTAATCTGGCAAGGCTTCTCTGTCTTTATTGGCTCTATCCAGGCATATGTATTCGTAACTTTGTCAATGGTATATATTGGTAAAAAGGTTACTGAAGAATAATTTTACGGAGGTTTTTCTATGAAATATTTAGCTGCCGCAATTGCCGCTGGTTTAGCTGCTTTGGCTGCTTCCTACGGTAACGGAAAAGTTATTTCAAAAACTATTGAAGGTATGGCAAGACAACCTGAATCTGCTAACAACCTTAGAGCAACTATGTTTATCGGTGTTGGTTTGATCGAAGCTGTTCCTATCTTAGCTATCGTTATTGGTTTCTTAATTCTCTTCCTGTAATTTGCGTTTTAAGAACAAGATCGTAATTACGAGAAAGAAGGGTTGAGACATGCAATTTATGTTTGCAGCCTTAAAATTAGAGTTAGGTGACACGCTCTACTATCTTTTGATCTTTGCAGCTTTGCTCCTCTTAGTTAAGCACTTTGCTTGGGGCCCTGTAACAAAGATGATGGAAGAACGTCGTCAAAAGGTAATAAGTGACCTTGATCAAGCAGAAAGTGATCGAAAGAAAGCTGAATTGCTTGCTAATCAACGTGAAGCTGCCTTGAAAGACTCTAAACAAGAGGCAACACAAATTCTTTCTACTGCAAAAAGCAATGCGGAAAAGACTAAGAATAATATTATTAGTCAAGCTGATCAAGAAGCTGCCGCAATTAGAAAGAGAGCATCAGAAGATGCTGCCCAAGCAAAAACTGATGCACTCAATGAAGCAAGAGATCAAGTAGCTGATATTTCTGTTGCTATTGCCGAAAAAGTAATTAGTAAGAATTTATCTGCTGCTGATCAGAAAGACTTGGTAGATCAATTTATCAAGGGGCTGAATGACTAATGGCTTTAAGTAGAGAAGAAATTGCTTCCAGATACAGTAAAGCTTTATTTGCTTATGCGCAGGATGCTAATAGCTTAGATGCAGTACATGAGGATATGAATGTATTGTTTCAAGTAGCTAAAGAAAATCCTGACATGCTGCGTTTGTTAAGCGATCCAATTATTCGAAAGAATCAAAAAGAAGAATTCTTATCCAGTTTTAGCGATAAGTTTTCAATTGAAACTAAGAATTTTTTGGATTTCTTATTAGAATATCGCAGATTTGAATCTTTAACTGCAATTATTGAGGCATTTAATACTCTTTATGATGAGTATAAGAATATTGCTTCAGGGATTGCAGTAAGTGCTATTAAGCTTAATGAAGATGAATTAAGTCGAATAAGCCAAGCCTATGCTAAGAAGTATGGCTTTAAAGAATTGATTCTGACAAATAAAGTGGATTCAAGTATCTTAGGAGGTATTATCCTCAAAGTCGGGGATCGCATTATTGATGGTTCTATAAGAACTCGATTGCAACAAATTCGTGAGCAATTAATTGAAAATAGATAAAAGAGGTGAAACCATTGAGCATTAAAGCGGAAGAAATTAGCGCTTTGATCAAGCAACAACTTGAGAAATATGATGATAAGCTCAACGTCAACGAAGTTGGTACTGTTACCTACGTCGGTGACGGTATCGCCCGTGCTCACGGTCTAAATAACGTATTATCAAGTGAATTATTACAATTTTCTAATGGTTCATACGGTATTGCGCAAAACCTAGAAGCCAATGATGTTGGTATCATCATCTTAGGTCGCTTTGACGATATTCGTGAAGGTGATCAAGTTAAGCGTACTGGTCGAATTATGGAAGTTCCTGTTGGCGATCAATTAATTGGTCGTGTTGTGAACCCATTAGGACAACCAGTAGATGGTTTAGGTGAGATTAAGACTGATAAGACTAGACCTATTGAAAGTAAAGCTCCTGGAGTTATGGATAGACAATCCGTTAACCAGCCTTTACAAACTGGTATTAAAGCTATCGATGCTTTAGTTCCAATTGGTCGTGGACAGCGTGAATTAATTATTGGTGACCGTAAGACAGGTAAAACTGCTCTTGCACTAGATACAATCATTAATCAAAAGGGCCAAGATGTTATTTGTATTTACGTTGCCATTGGTCAAAAGGAATCAACAGTTAAAAACTCTGTTGAAACTTTAAAACGATTTGGTGCTATGGACTACACTATTGTAGTAGAAGCCGGTCCTAGTGAACCAGCACCAATGCTTTACATCGCTCCATATGCAGGAACTGCAATGGGTGAAGAGTTTATGTACAATGGTAAGGATGTATTAATCGTATTTGATGACTTGAGTAAGCAAGCCGTTGCATACCGTGAAATTTCCTTACTTCTTCGTCGTCCACCTGGTCGTGAAGCTTATCCAGGTGATGTTTTCTACTTACACTCTCGTTTACTAGAACGTAGTGCTAAGTTGAATAAGAAACTTGGTGGCGGTTCAATGACTGCCTTACCATTTATTCAAACCCAAGCTGGGGATATTTCAGCTTATATTCCAACTAACGTTATTTCCATTACTGATGGACAGATTTTCTTGGAAGCTGATCTATTCTTTGCTGGTACCCGTCCTGCCATTAATGCCGGTGAATCAGTTTCTCGTGTTGGTGGTAGTGCACAGATTAAGGCTATGAAAAAGGTTGCAGGTACATTGCGTGTTGACTTGGCATCATACAGAGAGCTTGAAAGTTTTGCTCAATTTGGTAGTGATCTTGATCAAGCTACTCAAGCTAAGTTAAATCGTGGACGTCGTACTGTTGAAGTATTGAAGCAGCCATTACATAAGCCACTTCCTGTAGAAGATGAAGTATTAATTCTTTATGCTTTGACACATGGCTTTTTGGACGCAATTCCTGTACCTGATATTCAACGTTATGAACTTGAATTATATGATTACTTTGCAAGTAACTATAACGACTTACTTGATGTAATCCGTACTACAGGAGATTTACCTGAGGAAGATAAGCTTAATGAAGCTTTAAAGAACTTCAACGAAGGTTTTTCAATCAGTAAGAAATAGAAGAGGAGGTTTTTTCATTGGCAGAATCTCTCCTTGAACTGAAAAAAAAGATTGCTTCAATTCAGAAAACAGGTCAAATAACTGAAGCTATGAGAATGGTTTCAGGTGTTAAATTGAATAGAACTGAAAAACTTGATCAAGAATATACTATTTATAACGATAAAGTTAGAGCAACCGTTTCTCATCTGATGAGTTCACAAATTGTGAATCAATTAGGTAAAGAGACAAATGAATATAGTGAATTTGGCGGTCAATCTAATATCGATTATAGTAGTTTCTTCGATTTAGGTACTTTAGCATCTTTAGTTCAACCTCGTAAAGAAATTAAATCTACTGGTTACTTAGTAATTAGTGGAGATAGAGGTTTAGTTGGTTCTTATAACAGTCAAGTTATTAAGAATATGATGAGTATCTTTAAAGATGCTGATGCCCAAAATAAAGATGTTAAAATTTTGGCAGTTGGTAGTGTTGCAGCACAATTCTTTAAGAAGCAAAATCTTAATGTCGTATATGAATATAGTGGTGTAAGCGATGTTCCAACTTACAATGAAGTTAGAGATATTGTTCAAACCGCTGTAAAGATGTACTTAAATGGTGTTTATGATGAACTTTTTGTTTGTTATACTCACCACGTAAATACTTTAACTTCTGCTTTTAGAGTAGAAAGTATGCTACCAATTTCTGATATTGATATTAATCATAAAGAAACAATGCCAAAAGATTACATTATTGAGCCAGATATTGATTCAGTATTGAAGACAGTTTTACCTCAATTTGCTAAATCAATGATCTTTGGAGCTATTTTGGATGCTAAAACTGCTGAGCATGCAAGTTCAATGACAGCGATGCAGAGTGCATCTCAAAATGCAGATGATGTTGTTTCTGGTTTGAAGACTAAATTGAATCGAGCAAGACAGGCACAAATTACTACCGAAATTACTGAAATTATCGGTGGTGCAAATGCCTTAGAATAAAATAGAAAAGGAGGTAGATGTTTTGAGTAAAGGCGAAATTGTCCAAGTTATTGGACCTGTCGTTGACGTGGAATTCCCACTAGATAAAGATTTGCCTGATATTAATAACGCCTTACGTGTCACAAACAACAATGGTGATACTCTTGTTCTTGAAGTTACACTAGAACTTGGTGACGGTGTTTTAAGAACTATCTCAATGGAATCTACCGACGGTTTAAGACGTGGTATGGAAGTTGAAGACACAGGTGCTCCAATTTCTGTTCCTGTTGGTAAAGACACTTTAGGACGTGTCTTTAACGTATTAGGTGATCCAATTGATGGTGGTCCTGCTCTAGGTAAAGATGTAAAACGTGAAGGTATTCATAAAGAAGCACCTAAGTACGATGAGCTAAGCACAAGTGAAGAAATTCTAGAAACTGGTATTAAAGTTATTGACTTACTTGAACCATATGTTCGTGGTGGTAAGGTTGGTCTATTCGGTGGTGCCGGTGTTGGTAAGACAACTATTATTCAGGAATTGATTCATAATATTGCCCAAGAACACGGTGGTATTTCTGTATTTACTGGTGTTGGGGAAAGAACACGTGAAGGTAATGACCTTTACTTTGAAATGAAGGCATCTGGCGTTTTATCTAAAACTGCTATGGTCTTTGGTCAGATGAATGAGCCACCTGGTGCCAGAATGCGTGTTGCATTAACTGGTTTGACTATTGCGGAATACTTCCGTGATGTTGAAGGTTTGGACGTATTATTATTTATTGATAATATTTTCCGTTTCACTCAGGCAGGTTCTGAAGTTTCTGCTTTACTTGGTCGTATGCCAAGTGCCGTTGGTTACCAACCAACTTTGGCAACTGAAATGGGTCAATTGCAAGAACGGATTACTTCTACTAAGAAGGGATCTATTACTTCAATTCAAGCCGTTTATGTGCCAGCTGATGACTATACTGACCCAGCTCCTGCAACTACATTCGCTCACCTAGATGCTACTACTAACCTAGAACGTCGTTTGGTTGAACAAGGTATTTACCCAGCTGTTGATCCACTTGAATCAACTTCTAGTGCCTTAGATCCAGAAATTGTTGGTGAAGAACACTACGAAGTAGCTGTTAAGGTTCAACATATCTTGCAACGTTACCAAGAATTGCAAGATATTATTTCTGTTTTAGGTATGGATGAATTATCAGACGATGAGAAGTTAATTGTTGAACGAGCAAGAAAGATTCAATTCTTCCTTTCACAAAACTTCTTTGTTGCTGAACAATTTACTGGTATTCCAGGTTCATATGTACCAATCAAGGAAACAATTAAAGGCTTCAAGATGATCATTGATGGTAAATTGGATGATCTTCCAGAAGATGCTTTCCGTAACGTTGGTCCAATTGAGGATGTTATTAAGCAAGCTGAAAAGATGGGAGTTACTCCTAAAAATCCTGAAGCAAAAGCAATGCTAGAAGCAAAGTAGGGTGATGCGTTATGGCAGATCCAGAAAAAATTATAAAAGTTAGCGTTGTAACACCTGATGGTATTGTCTATTCGCATAATGCTACGATGGTAGCAATGCGCGCAATTGATGGAGATCGTGCAATTATGTATGATCACCTTCCAATTGTTACTCCTTTAGCTATTGGTGAAGTTCGGGTAAAAAGAACGCATGAAATGAATGATCGTATTGACCATATTGCTGTTAATGGGGGCTATATTGAATTTTCAAATAATGAAGCAACCATTATTGCTGACAGTGCTGAACGGGCTCGCAATATTGATGTTAAACGTGCACAATCAGCTAAGAAGCGTGCTGAACAACATATGCAAGAAGCTAAAGAGAAGCACAACGAAAGAGAAATGTTAGAGGCTGAAATTGCCTTACGTCGTGCGGTTAATAGATTACATGTACGTGAAAATTACGGTAAATAGAAATGAGAAAGACGAACTATGAGTTCGTCTTTTTTTATGGAGAAAATTATATGATGAAACAAGTAGGAGTTCATGCAATTGTCAGTCTAATCACATATTTAGTGACGATTGCATTTTCGTTCAGAGCAGTGAGAGGTCTGAGAGTAGACCAGTTATTTAAGAAGGGACACACATTTGAAATTCAAGTATTTTTACTATTTGTGTCGATTGCCTTAGGGTTTATAGTCGGACAATTTATTTTGGCATTAGTGGATCAATCCTTAGCTTTAAAAATGCTTTTTTAATGATTTTTATAAGAAATGCTTTTGAAAAGCACTTCTTTACACTTGTCCTTAAAGTAAAGCGGTATTTATGTTACAATTTTTAATGATTAAATACTGGAGGCACTAGCGTGGCAAGAGATATAGGAATTGATTTAGGAACTGCAAATGTTCTAATAAATGTATCCGGCAAAGGTATCGTTTTAAACGAACCTTCTGTTGTTGCTGTAGATACTGATAAAGATAAAGTTGTCGCAGTCGGTACTGAGGCATATAAAATGGTAGGGCGTACACCAGGTAATATTAGAGTAATTAGACCATTGAAAAATGGTGTAATTGCAGATTTTGATATTACAGAAGAAATGCTTAGCTACTTTATTGAAAAATTAAACGTAAAAGGTTTTATGTCTAAACCTAATATTCTAATCTGTGCTCCTACTGGAGTTACTTCAATTGAGCAAAAAGCTATTATTCAAGCTGCTGAGAAATCCGGTGGAGGTCGAGTATATCTAGACTTTGAACCTAAAGTAGCAGCTGTGGGAGCAGGGCTAGATATTTTTAGACCACAAGGAAATATGGTTATTGATATTGGTGGTGGTACTACTGATATTGCTGTCTTGTCAATGGGAGAAATCGTAACTTCTCGCTCACTTCGTTGGGCCGGTGATAAAATGAATCAGGCCATTGCCAGCTATATTAAACGTAGTAAGAATCTTTTAGTGGGACAACACACTGCTGAGCAAATTAAGATTCAACTTGGGACTGCTTTTGAAGCTGATCCAACTAAGACGATGACTGTTCGTGGTCGTGATATGGTTGACGGATTGCCAAAGCAAGTTACAATTAACGAGCTAGAAGTTCAAAAGGCTCTTGAAGATGGTTTAATGTCAATTGTGGCTGCAACTAAAGAAGTTTTAGAGCAGACTCCACCTGAATTGTCTGCTGACATTATCGATCGTGGTATTATGTTAACAGGTGGTGGAGCCTTACTAAAGAATATTGATAAATTAATTACTTATTATCTCCAAGTTCCAGTTTTAAAAGCTGATGAACCATTAGAAGCTGTTGCAAATGGAACAGGTGTGTTGCTTAAAAATATTGAAAATCATCAGAGACACTAATTATGAAGAGAGCAAGTTTTAATTTTTCATTAGTAAATAAGCATTTAAAAAAAGTGGGAAAGATTATTTTATACTTGTTTGCAACCATGCTCCTTGGAGCCTTTATTGGATGTGGCGTTGCAAGTGGTAATCCTTTTGCAATTTTCTTTCCTACAACATGGATTCATTTTTTTGAGTTTTTAAGTTAAAATGAATAAATTGTTAATTGGGTTGGTAAATGTTTATAAGAAATTTATTTCTCCAATTTTGCCACCAACATGTAGGTATTATCCTACTTGTTCAAGCTATATGATTGATGCTTTAAAAAAGCATGGAGCAATTTTAGGCTTAATAATGGGACTAGCGCGGATATTACGCTGTAATCCTTTTATTAAGGGAGGAGTAGATCCAGTACCGGATTATTTTACCCTGCGTCGTAATCCTCATCCTGAACGATATGAGGATGAAATTATTGCGCAGGCATTTCATTCGAATAAAAAGTAGGAGAATATATATGTCTAGAAAATTGGAAAGTATTGATATTGAAGTTAATGAAAGAAAAGGCACTTCAGCACCTACCTGGGAAGTTGTTATTCCTGGCAAACGTTCTATTGGAATTATTGAACAAGAAGAAGAACGCTACCATGTAGTATCTTCTAAAACAAATCATAGTCTCTATTCCAAGACTTTAGAAAGTGCTATTAATGAATTACTTTCATACTTTACTTTGCATGAAAAATAAACAAAGTAGGGATATACAATGACAAAAGTTGAAAATAAAGCAGATTGGTATGATCGCATCGCATGGGGTGTAGTAGTTCCAGTCTTTTTATTAGCCGTCATCAGTTTATACGGTATTTGGGTTGCTACTGTTAACGATCCTAAAATGGGGAGTCCAGTAAAAGCGGTTATTACTCAAGCAGTTTGGTATCTTGTATCAATTGCACTGGTGATTTTCGTAATGCAATTTGATGCAGAACAACTTTTTAAAATTGCTCCAATTGCTTATGGAATTGGAATAATTTTATTAATTGCGGTTTTATTCTTGTATAACAGGCAAGTATTTGCCGATACTGGTGCGAAGAGTTGGTTTAAATTAGGGCCATTAACTTTTCAACCCTCTGAAATAATGAAACCTGCCTTTATTTTAATGTTAGCAAGAGTGGTAGAACGGCATAATGAACAGTATGCCCACACTTTTAAAACAGATTGGCTTTTGATTGGTAAAATATTTGCATGGTTAATTCCAGTTGCAGTTTTGTTAAAGCTACAAAATGACTTCGGTACTATGCTTGTGTTCTTCGCAATTGTTGGTGGGGTAATTTTAGTTTCAGGAATTACTTGGAAAATTATCATACCAGTATATGGAGTTGTCTTTATTATTGGTGCTGCCGCAATCTTACTGGTTACTACACCTGGTGGACAAGCATTTTTAGGAAGTGCATTTAACTTTAGAGCCTACCAGTTTCAAAGAATTAACTCTTGGTTGAATCCATCTCAAGATACTTCGTCAGGTGCTTATCAATTGTGGCAAAGTATGAAGGCGGTTGGATCAGGTCAAATCTGGGGACATGGTTTTGGTAAAGTTAGTGTTTATGTTCCTGTTAGAACTTCCGATATGGTTTTCTCAGTTATTGGAGAATCATTAGGTTTTGTAGGATGTTGTGCTTTGATTTTGATTTATTTCTATTTAATT
>DBFNNF010000299.1:0-2163 GCA_048407585.1 Lactobacillus johnsonii
TATCCTAACAATTATTACTTCCGCTTTACGAGTTACTCATGCTTTAATAAATGTAAATATTCTAAATGCTTTGATCAAATTACAGCTGCATAACTTTTTTAACTGGGTAATGATTGATATTGGAGTATTTGCAATCCTATCTGTTTTTCTGATTTTGCTTCAAATTCAAACAGCTAAAACAATTGAATTTTTATGCTTGGATTTAAGAAAGGATATTGTTCGCCAAATTGCTAATAAGCCAATTATGAAATACCAGGAAAAAGATACAGGAGTATATGCTTCCTGGTTAACTAATGATATGAATACAATCGAAAATAATGGTTTTTATAATATTTTACAATCCATTCAAGTTATTACCGACCCATTATTTTCGATCATTGCCTTACTACAATTTTCTTGGACATTTATTCCTTTAATTTTACTAGTCTCATTTTTAACAGTTTTTTTACCACAAATTGTCCATGATAGATTAGCTAGTGCGAGTTTATCTACTACTCAAGCTAATGAAAATTTACTTAGTACTATTAATGATGGCTTGAGAGGCTTTGCAACATATTCTATTTTTGGTGTTGAGAGACAACTTGAAAATAGAATTACTGGTGCCACTATGACTTTAATTGGTAAAAAAGTACGGCAAGCAAAATACCAGGCAGTAGCTAATAATATTGCCGGTTTTTCAAATATTTTAGGGCAAACTGGTATTGAAGCGTGGACTGGTTTTCTAGCTCTCCAAAAAAGTATCTCGATTGGTGTAATCGGATCTTCAGGAAACTTGTCCTACAACGTTTTTAATTCATTAGCTGCGATTGCACCAATGTGGGCAGAAATGACTGCATTGACACCAATTTTTGAAAAGTATCATCTTGATGATAAAAGTAAGCCTAAACAAATTGGTAGAACACTTGAAAATAATGACTTTCAAAGTTTAGATGTTGAGAATCTACAAATTTCTTTTGGAAGTAAAACAGTTTTTAAACAACCATTAAATTTACATATAAGTAAAAATAAAAAGATTGCTCTTGATGGCGATTCAGGTAGTGGTAAAAGTACACTTTTAAAAATAATTTCAGGTCAAATAAAAAATTATCAAGGGTCAGTTAAAATTAATAATCAAGATGAAAAAGCCCTCAGTTATGATGCTATTAGAGAAACATTGATTTATGTGGATCAGATTCCATACTTATTTAACGGGACGATTCGTTATAACTTAGAGTTAGGCGAACATTTTAGCGATCAACAAATATTCGATGCCTTAAGAAAAGCTGATTTGCTTGATTATGTTAAAGAGTTACCAGCAGGATTAAGTACAAAAGTTGGCGAAAATGGTACAAAAATGTCTGGAGGACAGAAGCAGAGATTAGCTTTAGCTCGTGGCCTACTAAGAAATAGAAAGCTATTTTTATTAGATGAAAGTACAAGCAGTTTAGATAAGAAAAGTGCTTTGAATGTTGAAAATATCTTTTTGAGTCAGCCAGATATTACAGTTATTTTTGTTAGCCACCAGCTACATGATGAAAACAAACAAAAATTTGATAGGATCGTTAAGATATAAAAGAGACAGATAGATGAATGTACTATACTTTCGGTAACATACTTACAAAGTCACTATAGCCTGCAAGTTTTAAAATTTTAGTTATTTGCTGACAAGTAGCAGTATCATTTTGAAAAACAGATGCATAATATTTTCCAAGTAACTTTATAAATAGGAGAGACCCTTTGCTATTAATGGTCGAAATATAAGTTAATACCTCTTGGATTAACTTTGTGGAGTTTTTCTCGTAGCAATTATCTAGGTAATTAATACAGATTGCGCCAATGCATTCTTGCAATGAACTTTGCAGAATATTTGGATTAGAATACTTCGCTAAGATAGTACCTACTAAAAAATTCAATTCCTCTATATCGTAGATACGCATTGTTTCTCTAAAAATTTGAAGAGAATGAATATTCCAATTGTTGTTAACGAGAATGTATTGTTTCAGTTTATTTTTTAATTCAATTGGAATTTCTTTAGCTTTAGGAAGGTAGACTTCTAAAGTAAGCTGCAACTGCAATTTATAATATTCAGTTTGGCGATTATTAGGACGTGAATCTACGTCTTGTTTTATTTTTCATAATTTATCTCTGCTTTTTTGCTCAAAAGCTACAGAAATTCTATCCATA
>DBFNNF010000300.1:0-18339 GCA_048407585.1 Lactobacillus johnsonii
AAATCAAAGATAAAAAGATTATTTTTTCTAACAATCAAGGCGGCAAAATTGCCGCTTTAATTTTAGGTATTATTATCCTAATCGTAGTAGTTTGGGGCGCAATTATTGCATTTAATAAGCCAAGCGTTAAAGATGCATTAACTACAGCTGCCGATACCAAAATTGCTACTGCACGCGTTAACGTCAAAACTACTAATGCAAAGTCAAAAATGTATTCAAATTATGTCGTCGGTCCAGATAATGCCATCCATATTACCATGAAAAGTATCCCTAAATCTGATACTAATTCTGAGCTATGGGGTAACAAGGACTATGTTTACCACCGTGATGGCACCAAACAATGGAATTACATTAAACAAAATGCTATCTTTAGTGAGGTTTATTCAGGCTATAAAAAACTTTATACCGCACATGATTTCACCCAATTTTCTGACGATGCCTTTAAACATATGACACTTAAATCTAATGGATTTAATGGTTATGTTATTTCCTATAAGGGTGATAATAGCGACGTAATTAAAAGCATGCAAAAAGCGACTACTGTCGCTCCCACTAGCGATCCACAATCAACCAATGTTAAAAATATTGATGTACGAATTTCGATTAATCGAAAAAAACAACTAACTGATATGTACTATAAAGTTACTTATAATAGTAAGAAAGAAGGTACTCTCACCTTACATCTTTATGACATTAATAAAGTTAAAAAGTTAACCGTACCTTCCTCAGTTACTAAAAACGCTAAAAAATTAAATTTCAAACTTAATTAAGGAGGTTTCATTATGAAACTAGGTATTATTGGCTCAGGAAAAATTGTTCATGATTTTCTATCAATTGCTGATCAAATCCCAAATCTTGAACTTGCGGCTCTTTCAACTACGAAAAGAAGTCATCAAATTGGTCTTGAATTGCAAGAAAAATACAATATTTCAAAATTATATCAAGACAATGCTGACCTATTTAATGATGCTAATGTCGATACTGTCTATGTAGCTGTTCCAAATAGTTTGCATTTTAGTATTGCCAAGGCCGCATTAGAAGCAGGAAAAAACGTCATTTGTGAAAAGCCATTTGTTGCTACAACTGATGAAGCACGTGAATTAAAAGAAATTGCTGATAAAAACCAAGTAATTATTGTTGAGGCGATCACTAACATTTATCTAGAAAACTTTAAATTCATTGAAGATAACTTAGCTAAAATTGCCCCAATTCATGTTGTTAATCTTAATTACACTCAATATTCAAGTCGCTATGATGCTTTCTTAGAAGGGGACATTCAACCAGCTTTTGATCCTAAAAAAGATGGTGGAGCTTTAATGGATTTAGGCATTTACAACTTACACATTATTATTAAATTATTTGGTAAGCCAGATTCTGTTAAATATTTCCCAACTATTCAAAAAAATATTGATACTTCTGGTATCCTTCATTTGGGCTATTCTGATAAACAGGCTAGTTCAATTGCTGCTAAAGATAGCTTTTCACCTAATGTCAGCACCATTGAAGGTGAAAAAGGTGCACTCATTATTTACGGCCATCCTAATGAAATGCCAAAAGTTGGCATCCAATTACGAGGAGAAGAGCCAAAAGTTGTTAACCACAACAAGTATTCTCATCGAATGATTGCTGAATTTATCGAATTTACTAAGATTATTGATCAACATGATTTTACAGCTGCTGATCAAGCCTTTACCCATAGTCTAAATACCCTAGCTGTTTTACAAGAAGCGAAAAAGCAACGTTAACAAAAAATGACAGGACTAAAAATCCTGTCATTTTTTTATATTTAATTTCTTCTACCTAGTTCTTCTCTAATTCTTTCTGCATCTTCACCTTTAGCTGTAAAAATTAGATGATCTCCTACTTCAATGATTGTATTTCCATGTGGCACTAGCCATTTACTGTTCCGCCAAATTCGACTAACAGTCATTTGTTCAATAAAGTCTAGATTCATCAATTTCTGACCAGCATACTTATGATTTCTAACCGTTACTTCAAACAATCCATTCTTAGTATCTGTTAAAATTCTCAAAATTGAAGGTGATTCAATTAGAGCTCGTAATACAGAAGTCTGAACATTGAAAATATTGTAAATTTCAATTTTTTCACTGACTAATTTCTTAATTGTTTCAGGCTTTGGCCTCTCTTGACTGGCAATAACTCTTTGAACACCATGCTCTTTTGCTAAACGGGCAATTTTACGATTTAGGTCATCTTCAATAAATCCAGCTACTAAAATATCACAGTCAAAGACACCGGCTTTTTCTAAACATGCCTCTTCTAAGCTGTTAATTAATTTCAAATTAGCAACTCTACTCTTATAAGTATCATAGTTTTCTTTTTTATGGGTTACTAATAATACATCATACCAATTATCATGAAGCTCTTGGGCAACAGGCACAGTCATTACATTGGTTCCCATCATAACAACTCGTTGCTTAATTTTATCTTCTTTAGTTAATCTAAAGAGCGAGTTAAATAAAATTGGACCTAAGATACATACAACTACGGCTGCCAAAATAAAAGCATCTGATTGAGTTTCAGTAATTGCATTTAACTTACGGGCAACCTCTAAAGTTGGAAGTACAATCGTAATTGTAGTCATAATTAAAAACGTGCCTGCAAGACTATTACGTTTATTGAAATTTCGTGTATAAACCAAAAATATAGGTAACTTGGCTAAAAGTAAGAATAGTACCAAAACTGGGATCAACATTAAAGCATTTGGATTAGCAAGAAGTGACTTCAAATCCAGCTTAACACCCGTAGTAATAAAGAAAATTGGAATAAAGAAGCCATAACCAATCGAAGTTAGCTTATCCATTGTTGCTTCACTTGGTTCAAGTAACTTCATAACCATCCCAGCTAAAAAGGCACCTAAAATATTTTCTGCCCCTACACGTTCTGCAACTGTTACTAGGGTAAATATTAAGAAGAAGGCTAATCGAATATCCAGTTGAGTAGTTGCTTTAGAGATCTTATTAAACCATTGATATGGTTGTTTAAATCGCCTCAATAAGATAATTGCTGCTAGGAAAAGCAGAACAATAAGCCACAATCTTCCTGCATTACCACCGTTAATTGAAGCATAAATAGTCAACAGCAATAAAGGAATTACTTCCCCTAGAACGGCTGTTAATAATATGGTTTGTCCAATCGGTCGCGATAAGATTTCTTTTTCTTTTAGAGTAGCAATTACCACTCCCAAGGCTACAGTCATAAAAATAATCATAGCCAGCATAACATCATTAAATAGGCCTACTAACTTTAGAATATAAGCTAAAGCAAATGCCGCTATTGTAATAGCAGTAAAAGCAATAATTGCTATTCGTGCTGGATTAATTTTACTCTGTTTAGACTCAGGTAAGTCCTTCTTTTTAAAAAGATCAAAATTAATTTCCATACCTGATAAAAACATCAGCAAAATCACACCTAAATTTGATAGAAGCGATACGCTGCTCGTGATTTTTATAGTATCTAATAAGCTTTTTCCCAGAATTATTCCAGTCACAATCTCAGCAACTGCCGTTGGTATAGCATTAATTCTAAATCGCGCCATAACGATTGGAATTACTAAAGCTGCTAAACTAACAATAAATATAGATAGATCCACTTTTCTTCCCCTTATAGTAAATTTAGTACCATTATACTAAAAAACAACAAAAAATAAGTCGGCTTTTATAAGCCAACTTATTCTATTTATTCTGCTTCTTCAAAGGTAATTCTTCTAGCAATAACTTGCTTTTGAAGTGCGGGGGTTGTTCTGAAATCAGTAAGCCATTTACTTTGAGCCGTATCACTACCTGCAGCAATTGCATCAGCTAAATTTCTAACAGGAGTGTATCCTTTAAGCATCCCAGCTAAGAAAGTTCCAAGCAAGGCATCTCCACTACCACTACTATCAACTTCTTCAATTTCAGGCGCATGTGCCATTAAAGCATCCATCATATTAACAATTGCAGCACCATTTGCACCCAAGGATAACAGGACATGTTGTGCTCCTCTAACTACTAAATTATGAGCCATATCAATTAATTCTTTTGTAGTTACTTCCTTGTCGTCTTTTTTGAACCAATGCTTTAATTCAGTTTCATTCGGTTTAATTAATAATGGATTCATTGGCAAGATATCAAGTACGTTTTCATAAGGCACATCCACTACTAAGGCAGCTGCTCTTTGATCAGCAACTTTAGCCAAATCAGTTAGATAAACTGGATCTATTCCCTTAGCAAAGCTTCCGGCAATTACTAAAATGTCATCAGCTTTTAAGACTTTCAAATAATCCAATAATTTTTGTTGGTTTTTAGCAGTAATTTTAATTCCACGAGTTTGCTCAATAAATTGATTCTCAATCTCAGCTTTATCAAGCTCTTCTGCTACTTGCTCTACATTTTTGTGATTTACAATTCCAGTCGCAATTGAATCAATACCTAATTTTTTTAAAATAAGTGAAATATTAATTCCTTTACCTACTACACTTTCACTAGGATCTAAGGTTACTGTATAAATCAAAATTATATCCTCCATGCTTTTTTCATAGTTTATTATAAGACAAAAAAGACATGATTCCCATTAGGATCATGTCTTTCATGTATTTAGTCTATTTGAAAATAGTTATCAAATTATCTGTAAGTTCCCCATGCTTGGTTGTTCAAACGACCAACTAAGTAACCGTATTGACCATTTGCACGTGGTTGTCTTAACCATACATAGTTACCAGAACGGTAGTATGCATCGTATTTAATTACAGTATTAATTGGTAAAGTTTCAATAATTGGACTAGTAGTACTTGCACCTGTTCTTAAGTTAATTGCGCCGCCAGTAATGAAAGTACCATTTTGTTTAGTCCAACTAGCATTGTTATTAGTATTTACTTGCTTAGGTGTAGTTTGTTGAACAGGCTTATTAGCTACTGGATTAGTAGCTTTAGCAGAACCTTCTTTGAATGTTCCCCATGCTTGGCCGTTGTCACGTCCTACTAAGTAACCATATTGACCGTTTGCACGTGGTTGTCTTAACCATGTGTATTGGCCTTCTGTACGGTAAGCATCGTACTTAACTTCAGTATTTGTTGGAAGCATTGCAATTACTTTACTGTTAGTGCTTGCGCCTGTTCTTAAGTTAATTGCTCCACCTGTTACAAAGACACCGTTTTGCTTAGTCCAATCACTGTTTACGTTAGTATTTGTACTTGGCTTTTCTGCTGGCTTATTAGTATTAGTGTTTGGCTTAGCAGTAGTTGCAGAACCTTCCTTGAATGTTCCCCATGCTTGACCATTGTTGCGTCCTACTAAGTAACCATATTGACCATTTGCACGTGGTTGTCTTAACCATGTGTATTGACCTTCTGTACGGTATGCATCGTACTTGATTTCTGTGTTTGTTGGAAGCATTGCAATTACTTTACTGTTAGTGCTTGCGCCGGTTCTCAGGTTAATTGCGCCGCCTGTTACAAAGACACCATTTTGCTTAGTCCAGTCACTGTTTACGTTAGTGTTTGTGCTTGGTTTTTGAGCTGGCTTATTAGCAGGCTTAGTTTCTGCTGGCTTACTTGCTGTTGCAGAACCTTCCTTGAATGTTCCCCATGCTTGGCCATTGTCACGTCCTACTAAGTAACCATATTGACCGTTTGCACGTGGTTGTCTTAACCATGTGTATTGGCCTTCTGTACGGTAGGCATCGTACTTAATTTCTGTGTTTGTTGGAAGCATTGCAATTACTTTACTGTTAGTGCTTGCGCCGGTTCTCAAGTTAATTGCTCCACCTGTTACAAAGACACCATTTTGCTTAGTCCAATCACTATTTACGTTAGTGTTTGTACTTGGCTTGTTAGTTGGTTGAGCTGGTTTATTAGCAGGCTTGGTTTCTGCTGGCTTACTTGCTGATGCAGAACCTTCCTTGAATGTTCCCCATGCTTGGCCGTTGTTACGTCCTACTAAGTAGCCGTATTCGTTATTAGCACGTGGTTGTCTCAACCATGTGTATTGACCAATTGTGCGGTAAGCATCGTATTTAACTTCTGAATTAGCTGGTAATTCTGCAATTACTTTACTGTTAGTGCTTGCGCCGGTTCTCAAATTAATTGCTCCACCTGTTACAAAGACACCGTTTTGCTTAGTCCAATCACTGTTTACGTTAGTGTTGGTACTTGGTTTTTGAGCTGGTTGACTTGGCTTGTTAGTTGGTTGAGCTGGCTTATTATTGTTATTAGTGTTTGGCTTAGCAGTATTGGTAGTACTTGCAGTTGTCTTAAAAGTACCCCAATCTTGACCATTTGCACGTCCTACTAAGTAACCATATTGGT
Organism: Lactobacillus johnsonii; assembly: GCA_048407585.1. Taxonomy (GTDB): domain Bacteria; phylum Bacillota; class Bacilli; order Lactobacillales; family Lactobacillaceae; genus Lactobacillus; species Lactobacillus johnsonii_C. The sequence goes on from DBFNNF010000300.1 coordinate 6,305, forward strand.
CATTAGCACGTGGTTGTCTTAACCATGTGTAGTTACCCTTAGTAGCGTAAGCATCATACTTAACTTCACTATTTGCTGGAAGTTGAGCAATGATACTACTATTAGTACTTGCACCAGTTCTTAAATTAATTGCACCACCAGTAGTAAAAGTACCATCTTGCTTAATCCAATTAGTTTCAGTTTCGGCTGGCTTATTAGTATTTGGTCTAGCAGGTGCTTGACTGCTGCTTTGACCGTTATTAGCATTTGAATTATTGGTATTAGCAGCGTTATTTGATGTGTTGTTATTAGTATTAGTCTTGTTTGAAAGAGGAACTACATTAACATTTCCATCAACATTTTGACCACGCCAATTTTGTGTATATTGCCAAATAGCTACATTATCCATTGATGGGAAGTAATTAAAGTCAGGATTATCTTCACGACCATTAGTCTTGTACTTAGCTACCCATAATGCATTTGGATACTTTTCAGAAATCTTATTAGTATCAACCTTATTCTTTAGTAACCATTCACTAGAATAAAGCATTGGGTTGTATCCACCATCATGAACAGTATCCATGAAGCTAGTGATTGCATTAGTATTAGCTGCAACACTGCCGTTAGTATTATTGTTAACGTCTTGTTCCCAATTAGTTGCTAAGTATGAACCTTGTGGTAAACCAGCTTGTTGTGCTGAATTAACTGCATAGTTTCCTTCTTGAACTGCTCGATTGCTGTCAGAGCCAAAATGAGTGTAGTGGTAACCCATAGTCATCATATTATTTTGTTCAGCGCTTTGGATTTGACCTTGAGCATTAGGATTTTGATAATTTGTACCTTCAGATACTTTAACGACAGCAAATTGTGCCCCAGATTTTGCTTGTTGATTCAAGTTTGTACCTTGCCAACTTGAAACATCCACACCTGCAGAACGTGCAGGCACATTATCAGTTGCGGCTTGTGCTACTTGATGAGTTTTAGTAACACCCATCGGATCTACAATTGCTAAAGCTGTCATAGCACTAGCACAAGCTAATGCACTAATAAATTTCTTATTTGTTGAACGCATTAAAAAACTTTCTCCTCCAAAAAATTTTAATGAAACAATCTAATCTTTTATAAATTAACGAACTAGTACTGACTTGGCAGAGATCCATTGATTTCCACCAAGGTCGTACCAGGTTTGTCCGTGAACATTAGCTACACGGAAGTATCTCCAACTTGAACCGTCTTTCAAGAACTTACCTGAAATTTGATCTTGACCTGGAACACGCCATACTGGCACACCATAGTCTGGTTTAGAATTAATAGTCAATACACCAGATTTTGCAGTGACTTGTGCTTCTTGAGTAGTATATTTTGCCATAATCCATTTACCATTACTAATTTCATAATATAAGTTGCCGTCGGCATATTTTGAAGCTATAACTACGAACTCACTACCAGCTTCAACTCGTTGGTCTAACTTTTGACCATCTGGACCTGATAATACTTGAGTAGTCTTAGTTACTTTAACTAAAACAGTAGATGCACTCTTTGGAGCAGTATTAGTACTAATCCATTGGGTACCATAGTTATTATTTGCAGCTGCAGTAGATACAGCACTTTGATAGCTTTGTACTGGTGCAATATTTTCAACAACTGAAGCAGTTGGTTTTACAACAGTTTTAGCGCTAGTAGTTACTGGAGTGGTCTTAACTTCTTTAACTTCAACCTTCTTAGGTTTTACTACTGGAGCAGTCTTAACAGCTGGAGTTGTTTCTTTCTTCACTGCTTCAACTGGTTTTACCACTGGAGTTTCAGCTTTCTTAACTTCGGCTGCTTTAACAACTGGAGCGGTCTCCTTTTTTACAGTTTCAGCTAGCTTCACTACTGGAGCTTCAGCCTTTTTAACTGTATTAGTAGTCTTAGTTTCAGTAGTTTTAACTACTGGGGTAGCAGTCTTAGTTTCTTTATTTTCAGCTTTAGGAGCTTCAACTTTTACAGGTGTAGTCTTAGCTGGTTCAGCTTTAACAGCTTCTTTTTTAACTTCTTCTTTCTTAGCTGGAGTTGCTGCTAATGAAGTAGCTAATTGTTTAACTGGTTGAGCTGCCTTAGTTTCTGATTTAACCTTCAAAGTCGTAGTTTGGACTGGAGTTTTAACTTCTGCCACTTTCTTTGTTTCAACAGTGGCTGCTTTAACTGGAGCTGCAGGAGCTTGACTCTTAGCTTGTTGAGTTTGAACTACTGGAGTCTTAACTGGTTGGCTGGCTTGGTTGTTAGTAGTGGTTGTAGTTTGCTTATTACTATTATTAGTATTAGCAGTGGCATTGTTAGCAGTAGTGTTATTAGTAATTGGACTAAATGCAAGTGCATTAATCCAGCCATTACCAATAAATGCACGTTTTACACCGTTGTTATAAGTAATATACTTAGTAACATTTACGTTTTGACCAACTCTTGCAGTATCTACTTGTGTACCAACACTAGGATCAACTGGTGCACTCATAACTGGTGTTGTTTGTGCAACTGTACGATTTTCGTTAACAACTTGTGTAACGGGATCATATTTGTCAAAACCATTAGTTGCAATCACACTATTAAGCGTCTTAGCATAATTTGGATCAGTAGCGTATTTACCTTGTAAACCATTTTGAGTTGCTTGAGCATAGTTATTTGAGTTTTCTACCCAAGTACCAGAGTAATAATTACCCATTTGGTTACGTAATAAAGCACCATTATCTTCAAATGATTCAGTATATGATGGATACTTTCTAAATCCGGCATTAGTAGTATAGTAACCACCATTACCGTATTCGCCAGTATTCATATTTACTGACTGACCATTGTAAGAGCCTTTAATACCAAATAAGTTATTATTAGGTTCTTGAGCCAAACCTGATTGGCCCCAAGCTGATTCAACTGTTGCTTGAGCAAGCATAACTGAAGTATAAGTACCATACTTAGATGATGCGGTAGTAGCAGCTGGAATAGCTTTATCTAAAAATTCTTGTTGATAGGTTGCAGCTTGAACAGTACCTTCACCAGTTTTTAAAGGATTATCTGGTTTAAGGTTGTTGGTAACTGATATACCGGCAGTGGTTATAAGTGCCGCGGTAGCAATACCAGTGAATGTTCGTTTTTTCATCACTTAAACTCCCTCCAATTTACATACACCCTTTATTGTAGTTTGGCAAGTTGTCAGATACAACCGAACAAACATTCTGAAATAAAAAAGTAACATAAATTACATACTTTCATCTCAAAATAAAAAGAGTAATGCCGAAGCATTACCCCTTTAAGAGTTTATTTAATAACTTAATCAAGTTTCTTAGCTCAAAAAATATCGTCCTAATTCTTTTCACTATCATCAAACACAGAAGTAACTGTACGTTCAACATATTGAGCAGATAAAGGAGCCTGATATTGATCAACTTCTTCCTTTACAAATAAGTTAGCTTCACACATTTCGTTCATAGCATCCTTAACTTCATTTTCAGTCAAGTTTTCTGATGCATCAGGTAAAGATAAATTTACTTTATTATTTTTAGCATTCTTAAATGTAAGTCTTAATGTTTTAGTAGTAGTCATTTTCTATTCTCCTAAATTTTTCTTTATTTATGTGTTTTTCTTAAGCTTGAATATCTGAATATGAAATTAGTCTAGCAGTTTTAATACCATCATCTTTTTGCAACTTAGATAAGGCATTTCCTACCTTCATTACTTCTTCAGCACTAGCTTGCTTCTTAACATTTTTCAAAATTCTACTTTTCTTACCATTGCTATATTTTTCACCCGTAAAAGTAAATTGAACTGATTGATCCTTTAAAATAAATTCCATTTTTATACCTCTAAATAGTCAAACTGATAATTAATTTTTGTAAGTCAGCACCGGTGAATTGCCTTACACTATTACTAACGATTTATCTCGAAAAATTGTGCCACTTTTTCAACAAATTTTTCATACGTGAATTTGGTATAATTTAAGTAAGATAAATTCATTTTTATAGGAGGAAAAAATGATGAAACGATCAAAACTCGGAGTTGCCATTACGGCATTCTTCATTACCTTTTTAGCAGTTGGATGTTCAAACACATCATCAAATAATTCATCTAATAGTGGTTCTGACAAGTACACCACCTATATGAATCAAGGAAAAGATGCTGCTTCTAGTCAAAAATATGAAACAGCTGAAGAAAAATTTGAAGATGCACATGATGTAAAAGCCACTTCTGAATCAAAAGCTTATGCAGATCAAGCTGGCGATATGAAGGATGCTCAAGAAGAAATTAGAGAATATGAATTTAAAGATGCCTTAGGTGAATTAGATAAAGCAGCCAACAAGACTAATGGCTACTCAGTAATGACTAAGCAAGCTTCTAAACTCTACAAGACAATTGACAAGGTTCAAGATCATATCACTAATGATATTAACCCCTTATACAAACAGGCTAAACTAAGCTACAGAGACGGGGACTACCAAGCAGCAGTTAAATCTTGCGACCAAATTTTAGACTTACCTTACATTAATAGTAAGTACTATAAGAAGGTAAAGAAGAACGTTAAACATTTACGCAAAGTTGCTAATGCAAAATTAAACGGCGAAAATGTTAACGATGATATTGACACTGATAATTTAGATGCTAATGATGACGACGAAGCTACTACTTCAAACAAGCAAACTTCTAACTCAAAATCTAGCTCATCAAACAGTAGTAATACTGACAACAACACTAGTTCTAACTCTAACAATAGTTCAAGCAATTCAAATAGTTCAAACTCTCAAGACAATAGTGCTGCAAGTCAAAAATCTAGTGAAACAAGCTCAAGCAGCAACACTGCAGCTAATAACAATAATGCAAGTACTAATTCTTCATCAACTTCAAGTAGCGATAGTATGATGATTGATGGTCAAACAGTTACTGGCAGAGTAATTTCTCAAACTCGTAATCAATTAAGTTCAATTGGTGTTGATACTAGTTCATGGTCTGACCAAAAAGTTGTTGACTTCATGAGATCAGCTGCTAATAGTGGCCATACTACAATTGATTCTTACACTAAACAAGATGTAGAAAACTTTAAATAAGCCCTATAAAATTTGCTTTTGATTGTAATTCAATGTAAGATTATATTGAATTTTTGTACAGCTAGACAGTAAAGGAGCTCTTAACTTTGACTGAAGACAAGAAGAACACCGAAGAAACTCAAGAAAAAGAAGAATTTGAAGTAGTTATGCCAGAGGCAAATCGTGTAGAAATGCCAGCTACTGAATTTAAAGAACAACCAGATTACTTAAAGACATTTGCTAACTTCTATATTTCAAAATTTGACGAAAGCGATCTTGAAATTATGGATGTTTACGATGGTAATCATGATGTTATCGAAATTAATACATACTTAACTAACAATATGGCTTTCAGCCGTCAAAATTTAGTTAAACACGTATTAAATATCCATGCAAATCGCTTCTTGGATATGCTTAACAACATCCAAAAGCAAACTGGTGTAGATCCACAAAACATGAAGACTTACGAAGATTGGGAAAAATGGTACACTGATCGTCGTAACGAAATTAAGCAAACTTTATCTTAATGTATTTAAAGAGAATGTATATTATTACATTCTCTTTTCTTTTGCTTTAAATTTAGCTTAATTAAAATTATTTTGTTCTCAAAGGTTGCAAGTATTGCATAAATAGACGAAAATAGATATGTTTTAAGAAGAATGTCCCATTTTTGGCATTCTTCTTTTACTATTTGTTTAATTTTAATATTTAGCTATTTGGCTATTTATTGGGAGAATATAATAATGAATGAAAAAACACGGAAAAACATATCAGCCGCGGGCTTACTAATTGCTATTGGTATCGTCTACGGTGATATCGGAACAAGTCCGCTATACGTTATGAAATCAATTGTTGCCGGAAACGGCGGAATTGCGAACGTAAATCGCGACTTTATTGTAGGTTCTATTTCCTTAGTACTTTGGACAGTTACTCTGTTAACAACTTTGCAAACTGTCTTTATTGCCTTAAAAGCTACTAACCATGGTGAAGGTGGTATTTTTGCCCTCTATACCTTGGTCCGGAAACGAGCTAAGTGGCTTGTGCTTCCCGCTTTAATCGGTGGAGCAGCAATCTTAGCTGATGGTACTTTAACGCCTGCAGTTACTGTTACGACTGCGATTGAAGGATTAAAAGGAATCGAATTTGGTCATGGTAACGTTCCAGTTTCTACTCAGGGAACTGTTATTGCGATTACAGTAGTAATTCTTTTACTTTTGTTCTCAATTCAACGAATGGGAACAAGTATTATTGGTAAGGCTTTTGGTCCAATCATGTTTATCTGGTTCACCTTCTTAGGTGTAATTGGATTAATGAATATGATGGGTGACCTTTCAATTTTACAAGCTCTTAATCCATATTACGCAATCAAACTTTTATTCAGTCCTTATAACAAGGCTGGAATCTTCATTTTAGGTTCTATCTTCCTTGCTACTACTGGTGCTGAAGCCTTGTACTCAGATGTTGGCCACGTTGGTAAAGGAAATATTATCGGTTCTTGGCCATATGTCTTTGTTTGTTTGTCACTTAACTACTTTGGTCAAGGTGTTTGGATTTTAAACAACCCTAACTACAATGCTGGAAATGGTGATTTCAACCCATTCTTCGAAATTATTCCACAAAATATTCGTTTAGCTGCGATTGTTTTAGCAACTATTGCAGCTGTTATTGCTTCACAAGCTTTGATTACTGGTTCATTTACTTTAGTAGCTGAAGCCAGTGGTTTGAAATTTTTACCAAGAATGAATATTATGTATCCTTCAACTAAGAAGGGACAGATTTATATTCCTTCAGTTAACAAAATGATTTGTGCAGCAACTATTGCAATCGTTCTTTTCTTCCAAACCTCAGCGCACATGGAAGCAGCTTATGGTTTGTCAATTACCATTTCAATGTTAATGACAACAATTCTGCTCTATGAATGGTTGGCAATGAAAGGCGTTCATACCATTTGGAATTGGCTCTTCTTAATTTTCTTTGGTTTCTTAGACGTAATGTTTATGTTAGCCAGCTTAAGTAAATTCATGCACGGTGGTTACGTTTCATTAGTTATTGCCGGATTCATCGGAATTATTATGTACGTTTGGTACTATGGTAATAAAATCAGAGACAAGCGTGAATCACGTAACGCTTATGTCCGTCTTGATGAATACGTCGACATGTTAACGAACTTAAGTCATGATGAAGACTATCCTACTTTTGCGACTAACTTAGTCTATATGGCAAAAGTTAAGTACAATAAGTTTATTAAGCGAGAAATTCTCTACTCTATCTTAGATAAACGTCCTAAGCGAGCACGCGCATATTGGTTTGTAACAGTTAACGTAACTAATGAACCATTCACTGCTGAATATGCTGTTAACACTTATGGTACAAAGAATGTTATTAACGTTCAGCTCTTCCTTGGTTTTAAGCAGCAAACTAGTGTGAATGTTTACTTGCGTCAAATTGTTCATGATCTGATTGCAGATGGTACCATTGAATCTCAACCACAGGAATACACTACTACTCCTGGTAGAGATGTTGGTGACTTCTCATTCGTTATCGTTAACGATGTAATTAGTCCACAAACACAACTTAGAAGTTATGAAAAATTCTTAGTTGAAGCACGTGTATGGCTTCAAAATCTTTCTTCAAACCCTGCTTCATGGTTTGGCTTAGATTATGCAGATACAGTCATTGAACGTGTTCCATTGATTCTAGGAAATCAAAGAAGACAACACATTACTCGCATCCCTCCTAAGAAATTTGAAGATATTAAAAAGAAGCTTCAAGCTGAAGGAGAACTTAAAGAGTAAGACAAGTTAATAGCTACCAAAAAGGCATCCCTGTTGGGATGCCTTTTTAGTGTTCAAATATAAAAATTTTTAAGAGGATTTCTAACTATGTTTAACTAATTTAATTCCTTAATAATACCTTCCAAGGTCTTCTTAGCTTCTTCTTGGATTGGTTGAGTAGGGTGTTCTTCATCATACTTATTCAACCAGTCTAACCGATCTTGCATTCTCTTAGCCAAAGTCTTTTGATATTCAGGATCATCTAAGTGAACTTCGTAGCCTTCAATTGGCAAGTAAGATACACCCTTGAAGTTACCAAATTGCTTCCAATCACTGTCTTTGATAGTGCCGTTAGCAAGATCTTCAACTAGCTTCTTAGTTACTTCCTTTGGAATATCCTTACCCATGAATGCATCAGTATTCAGAATGTAACAAGAAGCTCCACGCTTAGTAAATAGTTCTTTGAAGTCTGCGTAGTCACCAGATACTGGATAAGCACGGAATGGGTCCGCAAATGGTTCAATTACCAAAGTATTCATATCAAAGCCCTTTGGTAAGTTTTCAGCACTAGTTCTCTTGGTTGCTAAAGTAAGTCCCATTGTAGTTGCTAGAACTGGATCATCAACCTTTAAGATTGGTGGTAAGGAACCATCCTTCATAATCCAGAATAAGGCAGTAATTGGTACATTTTCATAGTCAACTCTATGTGGTGAAGTATAACGTGTCTTAATAACACGACCATTATTGTTACGAAGATCTTCAGTTACAATAACTTTCTTACCATCTTCATCTTGAGTAACGGCACAGTTCATAATTGTAGTGTAGTACTTAGTCTCATGGTGTCCTGCTGGATAGTCATGCGTCTTATCAAAGTATGAAGGCTCTAATGCTACTGAAGATCCATCTTCACGAGAAATAATAAATGCATCGTCATGCAAAACGGTGATATCATATTTACCATCATACATTTCATGAGTCAAAGTAGATTTACCTGAACCAGATAAGCCGTAGAAAGCAAATACTTTATCATCCTTATCCTTAAAGTGGAATGACTTTTCACCACCGTGACAAGCAGTATAACCGTTTCTGTGAGCCATAGCCCAAGCAAGAGTTAAAGTACCCTTCTTTAATTCACCGAAGTAGCGTAAGCCAAAGACTGCAGCACAGTTATGTGGAGCATCAAAGACACCAAAGCCCTTTGGATAATCTTCATCTTGTGTATTTGGATCAAAGTAGAAGTAAATATCTCCTTCATCATATAACTTCGATTTCTTATAGATCTTTTCTGCTTCTTCATCAAAGAAATGGAAGTTCAAGATATATGAAAGTAAGTTAAAGGCTTGGTCTTCTGGCATCATAATATGTGCTTTAACAGTAAAGCTTGGATCTAATCCTACTAAAACTGTTGCTTTTAAGAATTTTTGATCATGGCCCTTATAAATATCTTCACGTAAATTGCCAGCTAATGCTTCAGGATCCTCTTTTGGATCGTCAACAAAGTGACGTGCACTTGCTGTTCTACCCAAGATTTTACCGTGATTATAAACTAATTGCTTTGCACCCTGTGGTAAACCGAGTTCTTTAGTATGTAAAATTGGTAGGTCAGTTTCGATAACACCAGATTGTTTTTTAGCTAAATTATAAGCTTCAGCAACACTAGTTACTTCGTGTACATTGTTACCATAAAAGGCAGATTCAATAGTAGAACGAACCCGACTAAATTTTTTGTTAGCTTTTCTTAACTCATCATGAGAATAACGTTCTTGTGTACTCAACTTAAATTTCCTCCTCTGAAACCATAGAAAGCGGTTTCAATTCTTACAGTTAAATGATAACATAACGAGCTTTCTATAGCCATGCATTAATTGAAAAATAAATTGATATTAATCGTAAATAAACCATACAAACAAAAAGCAATTCCCTAATACATTTAACTTATTAAGGAACTGCTTTTGTATATGATTTAAATATCTTTTAATTGTCTTTATTATTTATAAACTTTTTCCATAGTAAAAATACAATAACTAAAAGCCAAGAAATTAATGAAATTGCACTAATTACATAGAACCAGCTTGGCACGGCAAAGTGTAAAATAGCGCGATTTAATCCAGCTTTTTGATTAACAATTGGATTCCCAATTACATTTTTAGCACCGGAGAATTTCTTACTATTCACTGTTAGTTCACTTTGCGTGTAAAGCACAACAGGTAAAACTATCTTATTATCTTTATTAGCCTTCCAAGATAATACTAAATCACCATTTTTAGTAACTCGGTGATCAAATTTTTGGTATCGCTCAACAACATTAACTTTATATAGATAAGCTGCATTTTGGTCAATCGACTTATCCTTCGTTGGTAAATAGTCTGGTAAATAATGCCACTTCAACATTTCTAGCATCTTGTCACTGGTTGATTGTTTAGCGACAACTTGAACTTGTGCATCTTTTCGACAAGCAACTGTGAAAATGTGGTTGGTAATTATATTTGGCACAGCTGCTTCTAAAAGTAAAATTGTTACCAAGCTAATACCAACTGCTTTTGGCTTAACTCCCTCTTTTAGCAAGTGGTTAACCGTTAAAGCCATCCCTAGTAAAATCAATGGATATGCTACAACAGTTAATCTAAATGGAAATTGAAAGTAGGATTTTAAGCTTGGAAAAACTCTTTGAACTAGTCCCCAAGGAAAAACAAATGAGGATAAGCCTAATAAGACAGTACCCCAAATGGTTACAAAAGTATTTAGCTTGTCTCGTTTATAGTGCATGACAGCATAGATAAATTGCGCAATAATCAATAAAACAAAAATTGGCAAAATGTATGCAAATGCTGTTCCATATTCATTATGCCAAAGCATATGTGGTCGTAACCCACCGCGAGATAAATCAAATTCAGTAGTTGCAGAAAGGTGATTTGTAGGCATTAAAACTAAAAATGCACCAATTACATTTGCTGATAAGACAACGGTTCCTAGAACTGCCTTAATAAAAGGTATCCAAACTTTTTTAGAATTATTGTTAATAATTAAAGAGTAGATAAAGAATGGAATCAGTAACAAGACTGCCATTAAGGTACTTAAGACATGGACTTGGATAAGCAGACTCATCACAATCATTAACTGAATCCAGTTAATTGGTTGTTTTTTATCACAAATCATGCGAACGCCGCATAAAACAACTAGCGGCATTAACGCCTGGCCCCACCCATTAAAAGAACTACGATTGATAAAGGCTGGAATCATCCCAATGTTAATATAAATAATTCCAATGACAGTTGCTAAAAGCTCATTAATACCTACTTTTTTAAGTAAGTAATACATACTTCCAGCACCTAACAACGAAATTAGATACGTTAAAATAATCTGATAATTAAACCAATTACCAGCAACAAGTACTAAAATCCCATTAAAGTAAGCAAATAATGGCCCATAGATAGCATTAATTATTCTTCCACTCTGCTGAAAAGTAAAGTTCGTCTGAAAGATACTGAAAATTCCAGTTTTAATTTGCATCCCTGCATCATAAAAACGACTATAGTGAAATAAAGTATCAGCAGTGTCATCGTTGGCTAAAATAGTGTGCGAGATTAATTGTGGTGAAATAACTATTGTAGTAGCTAAGGCAATTAAAAGATACGGCCAGATGAATTGGCAGAATTTGTTATTCCTTATTTTTTCTAACATTGTCTAACCTTTTCTAATTTTAGAAATATTTCTTTATTTTAAGAATACCAATTCATAATATTATTAACGAATTTTTTTTGCAAACTACGAAAACAGCTATGTACTAATAGAATAATGACCTATAGGTTAATTTCTCGATCAAACAAATCTCGCATATTTTTATTAAAATTATGGGCAATAAAAACTATTGTAGCTTCCGTTTGTAAAAGGTTCTTTAAAATATTCAATGTACCTTTTTGATCAATGGCACTTGTACCTTCATCAATTAAAATAATTTTACTGTCATGAATTTTAGCTCGAGCTAAAACGATCTTTTGTCTTTGTCCTCCGGAAATATTTAACTTATTCAAATCTAGTTCTGTATTTACATTATTCTTAAATTTTTTGATATCACTGTCTAACCTAACTTCTTCAACAACTTTTTTCACTTTGTTATCAAGTTTATTGTTAAACATAGTAATATTTTGTTTAATTGTGCCTGGAAACAAATTTGGCTCTTGCGGAATATAACCAATTTTCGAAAAATCGGGTTTAATATCATCATTATTTTTAT
>DBFNNF010000301.1:0-2351 GCA_048407585.1 Lactobacillus johnsonii
CAAACATTTTCCTAACCTCTTAAACCCTTTAATCCAATCAACCCTAGCAAAAGGATGCAAAAAATATACAAAATAGTACTGACAAGAATAGTAGCCTTAAAATATGACACAGTAACATTATTATTTTTTTTGCCTTGTAAAGCGCGTAGTCCGAAAAGACATAATAATGAACAGATAATATTACCCACAAATATTTGACAAAAGAATTGCCACACATAAAAAGTCTTTAATTCTTTTATATTGCTAACTAATTTATTTCTATTTATCCAGCAATAATACCCTAAGAGAAAATCAGTAATAGCAACAATTACAGAAATAGCTACTGCTGGCTGATTGTGCATCATATCTGCTAAACTTGCTTTTTCCATCACTATTCTAAACTCAAGAAGAGCCCAATAAAGTAGTGGAGCAAAAAATAAAATAATTGAGTACCATTTTAAAATAGAACGAGTATTTAAGTGCAAACGTTCCATAATCTGATCACAAAAATCAGCTACTTTATTCTTCGTCGTAGTCCACATAGTCTATTCCTCTCTTTTGCATCTTCCACTGACAGTAGTTAACAATTAAAAGATCAATGAAGGTATAGGCTGGACTAAAGGTGTCATTAGCAGACTCTTCTCCCCCCCCCAAAAACTTTTTGGAATTTCAAGGTACGAAAGAAGAAACTATAATCTACTAGCGATACTAACTGTGTTGGTTTTAAAGTAGTAAATGATACCATCGTTATTTTGTTATTTAGGAGCTTTATCTTACTGATTTCATCGCGAATTTGAATGTTATCTCCGCTATAAGAAATTATAAATAACATATCTCCTGTTACAGCTCGCCGACTTACAATTCTTAATTCTTCAATTGCAGATGGCAGAATTACAGCTCTTTTCCCAATCATAAATAATTCATGAGCTAAATATTTTGCTATTAATTCTTGAGACCATCCAGTTGAATATAAATAAATTGTATTCGCACCTTCAATATCAGAAAAAATCTTTTCTAAATCTAATGTGTTATAGTACTTTAGCACCTCTTGATTTGCATTCTCTACTTCAGTTGCAATATCAATAGTATTCATTTTCTTTTCATGACTTAAATCCGATAATTCAAATCGTAATTCACTATATCCAGATAAACCAATTTTTTTACATAATCTAAAAATTGATGATTCTGATACATATAGTTTTTGAGCCAATTTTGATAAACTCAAGTGACTGCATAGGGTAGGATTTGAAAACAAAAATCTAATAATTTCTTTTTCAGATTCACTTAACTCGCCACTTTTTTCCCAGACACGTCGTTTCAAGTTAGCCATTATCATGTTCCTCTACTAATGTAAGCGTTATGTAATTACACTAGTAGCATAACATAATAATAAGCTTATCAGCGCATGGAAATACTACATATTTTCCTTCATCTTATCAATAATATTCTCTGCATTTAAGCCAATAACAATATCAATTTCGTTATCTTTATGAGTAATATCATGTGCTCCAAGATCTTTGAATTGTTTGCTATCAGCCACTTTAGAAGGATCGTATACTACAACTCTAATTCTAGTTGAGCAAGGTGTTAACTTCTTAATATTGTCACGTCCACCTAGTAAGTCAATGAAACCAATTGCTTGTTCAACTTCTGGATCTTGTTCTTGACTTACTTTGGCATCATGACCAGCATTTTCCATCAAGCTCTGCATTCTTTCCAAAACTTGAGCAACATCAAGACCAACAATAACTTGAATAGCTTTTCCATGGTGAACTACATTAACAGCTTTATTAGCCTTAAATTGTGCATCAGAACCTAATTTTTCTGGATCTTTAACCGTTACACGTAAACGTGTAGCACAAGATGATAGTTCTTCAATGTTATTTGGACCACCTAATAGATCTAAGTAAGCCTGAGCTCTGGCAATATAAGGGTCATTAGCATCAACACCAGTTGCTTGTTGAGCAGCTTTTTGTTGAGCCATCTTTTCTTTATATTCTTTCTTATTGATTAATTTAACATCTTCATCATCAGCTTCACGACCTGGGGTTACATAGTTAAATTTTTCAATCATTATCTTAAAAATAAAGTAAGTAATAAAACCAAATACAATCCCAACAATGAATTGCATTACATAAATGTGCCAGTGATGTGCCCAAAGTGGAAGCCAATTCATTGAAGCAATACCAATTGCACCATCTGACATAAGTCCTCTTAAACCGAAACACCACATAACCGTATTCATAGTAGCAGCCATAACTGAATATACAATCCAAAGTACTGGAGCCGCGAATAAATAAGTAAAGTCAATTGGTTCAGTGATACAAGCAAAAACAGAAGTTAAGGCTGCTGGGATAAGTAACGCTGAAGTC
>DBFNNF010000302.1:0-1688 GCA_048407585.1 Lactobacillus johnsonii
AAAATATTCTTCTTCTTGAATATTATTTAAGTATTGAACAAAATAAATTACTGATTGAGCGAAAAACCAACAAAGTGCCATCAAGCCGGTAGTAATAACTACTTCAGTCCAATCGTTTTCTTTAATATAAGTTAGCCAATACATTTGAATATAACCAGCCAAAATTCCACTTATTCCAGACAAGACAGACAAGATGGTTATAAAGAAAAAGCGCAATCGATTAGTGTTAATAAATCCTTTAAAAGTCATTTAGTCCACCTCTTTTTCTAAATGAATCTCTTTATCAAACATTTCAGTTAATTCTTTAGAAAAATTATGAGCAATCATAATAATTGTTTGATCCGATTTCAGTAGTTTTTCTAATATTTTTTTCGTAGCTTTACTGTCAATTGCGCTGGTTCCCTCATCGATTAGCAACATGCTGCTGTTATGAATCTGCGCCCTAGCCAAAACTATCTTTTGTTTTTGGCCACCTGATAAATTATCCTTGTCTAAGTCGACGATTGTCTCCAGACCTGCTGGGAACTTTTTTATATCTTTTTTGAGCTCTATATTTTCGAGAATTTTGTCAACTTGCTTATTCAACTTAGAATCAAACATAGTAATATTATTTTCAATCGTTTCAGGAAAGAGAGTATTATCTTGAGCAATATAACCAATTTCTTCAGGATTCGGAGTAATAGATTTTCCTCTTGCATCTCTATAGATAACTCTTCCAAAATTAGGTTTAATTTCACCTAATAACACCTTAAATAAAGTTGACTTTCCAGTTCCGCTATCTCCTGTTAATAGGACTTTCTCACCTCTATTAATAAGAATATGTGGATACGTAATAAGTTCTCCATTTTTAAAAGATACTTGCAAATTATCTATTTCTAATTGATCAATGTCTTCAGTGGTATTACCTTTAACAGGAAATTCAACTTTTTGCTGTAAATCACTAATTTGTTGCCGTACCTTTTTAGAAGACTTTATTTCATTAAGGCTTTCAGCTATAGAAGTAATTGCATTCATAATTTGATTGGCAAAAATCCCAGAAGTAATTACTGCACCGAAAACAATTTTCCCCGTAGCATATAAATAAATTGAAAGAGCAAGAAGCAAAATTATCCCAGCTAAAGAAACAAAGGATGTCATAGCCGTTGCTAAATTTCCCCAGAAGCAATCTTCAATAGTAGACTTTTTTAATTCAGATGTTGCTTTTTTGATCGCTCCTTGGTAGCTTCCAAAACTTGAATAGCGTCTTAATTCATCAAGTCCGCGTGCCCATTTTTCAACAGTATCAAGTAGATATTCATTTCCTTCAGTAACTTTAAAAGTAGCAGAAGAAGTAACGTGCTCAAACAATTTAGGTAAATATAAGCCAATAAAAGACAGTATTAGAGTTAAAACTACTAAGCTCCAATTGAAAGTAAATAATACGCCAATAGAGCACAACACTCCTGCTATTCGTTTCATTAAAGTCAACAAAGGAGATGTATACTTAGAAGTCAATTCTTGCATATTTCCATTAAGGTTGTTTTGAATTTCTGAAACTTTATTGTTTCCCTTAACAAACAGATACTTACTAATATTATTTCTAATCTGGTGAATATATTCCTGAACTTGTTGGTTATACAGGATTATATTAGTTGAACCTAAAATGATTGATATAAATTGTAAAGCGGCCGATAATGCAATAAAAATTA
>DBFNNF010000303.1:0-4683 GCA_048407585.1 Lactobacillus johnsonii
AAATTTTTATAAAATATCCATAACATCATTTGTTTTATAAAGTAGTTAATAAAAGGGTTAATTATGAGGAAAATATTTGTAATAAGCAGAATCATTTTTCCAATATTTATCATTGGGACAATTATCTATCTCTTCTATGCACAGCCATTTGGTCATAAACCAATTAAATTTGGCAGTACTTATATGACAATGAATAACGATTTTTATCAAACCTTAAATGAGCCAATTGCCAATGAAATAGATGATCATAACGACCTTCTCTATAATCGAAATCCTGAATTGAGTGTTAATAACCAAATTACAGAAATAGAGAATTTTATTAAAAGTGGAGTTAAAGTTATTTTTATTAATCCAGTCGATGGCACCTCTCCAAAGCTAATTAAGGTACTAAAAAAAGCCCATCAAATGGGCATTAAAATTATTGTAGTTGATAGTCAACTCAAAAATTCAAATAATTATGTGGACTGCACTATTAGATCCAATAATTACCAAGCTGGAGTACTTTGTGCAAAAGAATTAATGGCAAGACAAAAAAGTGCAAATATTTTAGTCTTACAGCAACCAACCGCAATCTCTGTTGTAGAACGAATTAAGGGGTTTGAGGATACAATTAAAAGTCATCCAAATTTTCAGATTATAGAGAGAATCAATACTACTGGACAATCGGAAAATAGCTATCCAAAGGTACAGCGCTATCTTAGCGAAGGGAAAAAATTTGATACGATTATGTCCTTAAATGACAAAACTGCAGTTGGAGCTTTAGCAGCTATTAATTCAATCAATTCAAATAAAGAAATTGCTATCTATAGCATTGACGGTTCAGAAAATATTAAAAAAATGATTAGTAATAAAAATCCTAATATTAAAGCTACTGTGGCTCAATCACCACTTCAAATTGGTAAAGTTGCTGTTAATGTAGGTTACAAACTTCTTAATCATCAAAAAGTAAAAAAAGAAATTATTCTACCTGTTCAACTTATCACATCTAAAAATATAAAAGATTTTAATATTACGGGGTGGCAATAATGAAATTTAAATACTTAGTAACTATGGTCACTTCATGATAGCTTTAAATTTTATTATTGTTTCTTTTATTGGCGCACAGTTTTTATTAATTACCCAATATATACTTAATCATCAACTAAGCTCAGAACTCTTAACTACTCTAGCACAAGTTCCAGATTCTCCCCTTACCCTATTTAGTGAATGTATCATTTCCTATGGTTTATTAGTGCTAGTAATGTATATCCACTATCATTATAATTTTTCTACTCAAAACACCCTATTACTACTCATTCTTGAATTTATATTAGCTTTCGTAATCTTTTTTGCAGTTAGAATGAATTACAATGGGATTTTTTTATTAATTTTCATTGACCTATTATTAACATATCGAAACTTACCAACTATTCAAAGCTATTGGTTTTGGGGAGTCTCGGGAACTATCTTCTTACTATTATTTTCATTTTCAAATTATTCTCTTTTGGGTGTTTTCTTTAAGATGCCTAGTTTGAATACCTATCTTGATTTTCTTCCTACTCAATCTCGCTCGCTTTTAGTTTTCTTCAATAATTTTCTTGTCTCATTAAATTTAATTACCTTTATCTGCATTTGCCTAGGTTACGTAATTTATATTTTAAATCGAACTCACACCGTTCAATCAAAATTACATAGTATGCAAAAAGCTAATGATGAGCTTAAAAGTTATGCAGCAATATCAGAAAAAATTGCTCAAGATCATGAAAGAAAAAGAATTGCTCGGGATATTCACGATACAGTTGGCCACACTTTGACTGGTGTAGCAGCCGGAATTGATGCTGTAATGGTTTTAATTGATATTAATCCAGAAGCTGCCAAAACCCAACTTCAAAAAATATCAATTGCAGTCAAGCAAGGTATAAAAGAAGTAAGACAAGTTCTAAATCAAATGCGTCCTGACGCCTTAAAAAGTTATACTTTAGAATCTGCTTTAAGTAAGATGTTGAAGGAATACAGCGATATTTCTCATATAAAGATTAAGCTTGATTATGAATGGGGAAATGCAAACTTTCAAAAAACTACTGAAAATATTATTTTTCGTGTCATCGAAGAAACAGTTACTAATTCCCTGCGTCATGGTCATGCAACAAAAATTTGGATTAAATGTACCAGTAATAACTCTTCTTATATTCTCTCCATTCATAATAATGGTAAAAGTGAGACACACATCAAACCAGGTTACGGCATTACACAAATGAGAGAACGACTCACAATTATTAATGGAACGGTTGAGTTTGATGGTAAAAAAGGTTTTACTACAGTTGTAAAATTTCCTAAGGTAGGTGTTTAAAATGATAAAAATACTAATTGCCGATGATCAACAATTAATTAGAGATTCAATAAAAATAATTCTAGAAAGCAATGATGATTTTTCTGTAACCGACACAGTTGCTAACGGTAAAGAGGTCTTAAGTAGTATTGAAAAAAATAGGCCGGACGTTATTTTAATGGATGTTAGAATGCCAGTGATGGATGGAACAGTTTGTACAAAATACGTTAAAGAAAAATACCCTGATATTAAAGTAATAATTTTAACCACATTTGATGATGACGATTTTATTTTTAGTGCTTTAAAATATGGTGCTTCGGGATATTTATTAAAAGGTGGTTCTCCTGCTGATTTATTTACAGCAATTCGTACAGTTGCACAAGGCGGAGCAATGATCAATCCTGATATTACAGAAAAAGTATTTAGACTGTTTTCAAAAATGGCGCAAGCAAATTACACAATTTCAGTAAACGATCAGGAAACTAAGGACTTTTCTAAAAGTGAATGGTGTGTAATTCAACAAGTTGGACTAGGTTTATCCAATAAAGAAATTGCCACCAAGCTCTTTTTATCTGAAGGAACTGTTAGAAATTATATCTCTAAGATTTTAGAAAAATTAGATTTACGTGACAGAACTCAATTAGCAATTTGGGCCGTTCAAACAGGTGTTACTAGTGAAAATATCGATAAAAAATAGCAAAATAATTACCTGCACTATAATTTTTATCACTTTATTATTGGGCTTATTTCTTTTCTTTAAAGCTAAATATAGTAGACCTGTATTAACAATTGGGGTTTACACAGATAGTAGCTGGAATGTGCCTAATGGGGATGCGGACCGTGTAACTAAATTAGCAATTAAGAAATTTAAAAAGAAGTATCCCAAGGTGGATATTCAATATACTGCTGGAATTAGAAAGAATGACTATAATAATTGGTTAACTGAAAAAATTGTTAAGGGTACTACGCCAGATGTAATCATGTTGCCAGAAGATATTTTCAATTTATTAGCCAGTAACGGTACCCTAAAAGCATTAAATGCCCCATTAAAGGACGACAAGATTTCTCATTCAACTTTTTATAGTAGCGTCTTCAAAGCAGGACAGTATCATAATATTCAATATGGTCTTCCATACGAAACCAACCCTACCTTAATGATTGCCAACAATGATTTATTAGCTAAAAATGGCTTTTCTAACTTAAATTGGCATTTTTCTCCTAATAAATTAAAAAATATTTGTCGTACAATTAATATAAACAATAATTATGCTGGTATTACCTCAGATTACACTTGGCAAGATGCACAACTGGCTTACGGAAATTCCGTCTTCGAAAATTCATCTATTAATCTTACTTCAAATAAAGCGCGTATAGGTTTCTCATTAATTGAAGATTTAACTAATAAAAATGGTTATCAGTATGTCAGTTCAAATCAATTTGATGAAGGAAGAGTGGGCTTTATGCCACTATCTTTAGCTAAGTATCGTACTTATACTTCCTATCCCTATCATGTTGCTCATACATCTAGTTTTAAATGGAAAGTATTTCAAATGCCGGCTATTAAGAATGTTAAGGCGACTCCTGCATCAACAGTTTGTTTGGGAATTTCTTCTAAAACTGCTCACCCTACTCTTTCCTGGAAGTTTATTAAACTTATGTGCACTGACAAAGAAATACAACAAGAAGTATTAAGAAATAGAATGGGGGCTTCGGTCTTACCACAGGTCATTAAGAGTCGTTATACTAAAAAAATTTTTAAAGGAGAACGGCAAAATCAGCTTACTCCTAAAATGCTTGATTCAATTCTAAAAGATGTTGCAACTACACCAAAATTTAGAAATTATAGTCATAAAGAGGACGAATTAAGTTATCTAATTCAAAATGCACTTAAAAATAATCAATTGAATCTTCAATTATTTAATATTCAGCATCAAATCAACAAAAATACTTATTAATAAAAGGCGGAGATAATTTTCTCTGCCTTTTTATCATCCTAATTGACAAAGCGCGTTCATAGATCTACCATATATGTGTAATATGTAATTACATATTTGAAAGAAGGATAAAAAATGAAATACACTATTGATGATTTTGCCCGCTTAATTGACCATACTAATTTACACGCTGATGCTTCTAATGAAGATATGAAGAAACTATGTGATGAAGCGAAGAAATACCACTTCAAAATGGTGGCTATCAATCAGGTTCAATCTAAGTTTTGTTCAGAACAACTTAAGAATACTGATATTGATACCGGAGCAGCAATTGCTTTTCCATTAGGCCAACAAACTATTGAATCAAAAGTTTTTGATACTGAAGATGCTATTAAAAATGGCGCTAATGAAATTGACTATGTAATTAATATTACTGAATTA
>DBFNNF010000304.1:0-2467 GCA_048407585.1 Lactobacillus johnsonii
ATTAAAACTCAACTTGATCAGGGATTTACTTTATCTGCAGCCTTTGAGCGCTCAAAAGATATTAAAGTAAAAAGTAAAATTGTGAGAAATTTTTTTGAACACACTTTTAATGATGTAACTATTACGGATGCAGATAAAGCCTACGGTGAGATCGACTTGGGAGAACTTTTAGTGCAAGATGGTCAAAAGTATCATTTTAAAGGCGTAGTCGATGAGCATGGTCGATATCTAAAAATTGATAAATAAAAAATGAAGTATCCATTTATAGATACTTCATTTTTAGGACAAGTCGATATTAAAGTTATATATGTTGATTAGTTGTGATTTATGAATTATTTGCTAAAGCCAGCTTCATACCAAACATTAGCAGATGGTTTTAATGACCATCCCGTAACCTTACTGTTAACTGCAGTAACCGAGTAGGCTCCACTAGTTGGAACGACGTAAGCTTTATTGTACATCCATCTTTGCCATTCATGGAATTTTTGTACTCGATAATTTTTATCAAAAGATTTGGCAGAATCAATTTCATCTAAAAGTTTAGTATTAGTTGGAGACACAAAGCGGGCAAAGTTATATGGCATTTTTTCACCATAAAATACGCTTGGAGAAGGGTCACCGGCAGCGCCCCAGCTTCCTTCAAGTACATCAATTTTTGGATCACTAGATTTAACTGCGGCAACCCAGCGATTAAATTCCATTGGGCGACCGCCAAGAAACTTAACGTTTAAGCCGGCTTTTTTCCATTGCTGGATATAGTTGCGCCAGATAGCCTCGCTGTTTTCGCCTGATCCACGTACAGCAATATTAATTACTAGAGGTTTACCATTAGGCTGGCTTCTGTAAAGAGCACCAGGAGCCTTTTTGTAACCTGCTTTATCTAGCAATTTATTAGCTTTATTTAAATTGTAAGAATAAGTAGGAATATTTTTATCATAATATGGCGTAAATTGCGCAGGAATTAATGAGTTGATTCTGAATTTTAAGCCATGATAAAAACGATTGTTAATAACATCTACATTCATTGCATAAGCCATTGCTTTTCTTAAAGCTGGATTATTCATTTTAGCATGAGGATTTTCTACATTTTTTCCTAGTTTTTGATCCCATTTACCAACTTTAAAAGCTAGGTAGTTGTAGCTGAGAGTCTTTTTGCCAACAAAATTAACTCCCTTAGTATTTTTTACTTGTAGCCATTGAGAGTCTAAAACGCCAGCTACATCAAATTTATGGCTTTTGATTGCTTGTGAAACATTTGAATTAGTAATATTTGACATGTAAATATGAGCAAAATTAGGTTTCCCACGCCAATAATATGGATTTCTAGACCAGCTAGTTGACTGACCTTGAACTGTCTTATCCATCTTGTAAGGACCAAAGTAGAGGGGATGCTTTCTAACCTGATCACTAGATACTAATTTTTCGAATGGTACTTTTTTCAAATAGTGATAAGGAGCAGCATGTTCCCAGTAAAAACCACTGGCAGCATTTAGCATTGCTGGTTTTAATTCTTTGAAGTGAAGAATTAAAGTTTTCCCGTTAGGACCATCTGGCATTTCGAGTCCAGAAATCTCTTTGGCTTTTCCTTGATGATATTCAGCCATACCTTTAATATTTTCCAATGAAGAAGTATATTGAGTAGTTTGAACTTTAGGGTTAGCAAGAATTTCATAAGAATATTCTAGATCTTTAGCAACTACCGGTTTACCATCTGACCAGCGAACTTTGTCCTTCACCTTAATTTTGGCTGTATTATCGCGATGATTTAATTTTAATGTGGCAGCTCCTTTATCAGTAATTTGATAATGATCATTGATTGAAAACAGCGACTCATCTCCCGGAGCAGCAGCTTCTACATCTGGACTGGTATCAGCAATTTCTGAGAGAAAAATTCCAGTAAAAGGTGATTCGTTTTCTAGTGCATAGGTCAGAGTGCCACCTTTTTTAATGGCTTTCTTCGGGACATTCTGAGAAAACTTGATTGTCTGATTACTGGAATCAGTTTTCTTAGCACCACAAGCAGTCGTGAATATCGTAAGAGAGCTTGCGAGAGTTACATACAGCAGTTTGGACTTTGACATCTTCATATAAAATCTCCTTTCGTCAAAAATCCACTAACAGCATGATTAAGAAAACAAAAAGACGCCCTATTAGATCGAATTGATCCAATAGGGCGTCTTGTCGCTGTACCACCTATTTTTACTAGAAAACTAGTCTTTAATTAACGTACGGTTCAATATAAAAGAACGATACGCCGTCGCTATAAAGGGCTGTCCCTTAAACCACTCTAAATCGTAGTTTACGCTCAAAGGTGATTTTCATTAAGAATCTATCTATTTCTTCACACCAACCAGAAATTCTCTGAAAGACGATATCTTAATTACTTTTCCTTATCAAAGCTGTTTGATAATAATGTTTGTGAACATAATAATACGCCGTTTTGAAAATAAGTCAACACAAAATTATA
>DBFNNF010000305.1:0-1231 GCA_048407585.1 Lactobacillus johnsonii
AAAATAATAGAACTATGGAAGTAGTAGAAAAGAAAGAAATGGTACACAAAGATGTATATGAAAGCGGTGAAAAAGAATACGCTTCAAAAGGTGTAGCTGGTATGGTAGGTCTTGAAGCAGAACGTAGAATGTGTGCTGACAACAAGATTGTTAACTATGCTAATAACACTTTCTATCCTATCCGTGTAGCCGCTGTAGAAGTAGGAACTGATACAGTACAACGTTCACTTTATAATCCACTTTGCCCTTGTGCAGGTTATTCAAACAGTATTCTGTTTGAGCCAACTACAACACCCGCGGCCTAGTAATTTAAAGTAAAATAAAAGATGTATCCTGTGAATCAAGTTTTCCTAGGTAATTCAGACCCTCTATTATCTCAATCTGATATTACAAGTCAGATGCAAATATTAAAACAATATGAAGCCCAACTAGCACAACTGCAGAAGAAGGGAACTCTCCAGACTGATTTAATATGAGATGATATAGATAAAGAGATGAGTTCTTTAACAGAAAGTCAAAAAGCTAGATTTTTTGAAGATCAAGAATATTCAGAAATTACAGCTTCATTACAACAAATGGTGCAAGTAGAATTACTCAATTTAGTAAAAGCTAAAATTGAAAGTAATTCAGAGGGTAAGGACTTATTACAAAGACAGCTAAAATTAGTTAAGAAGTTAAAGAACAAGATAGTAGAAGAGACAGATAATGAGATGGCTATCTTTAAAAAGTTCCGCGAATTCTCTAAAGATAACCCAGGTTTAACTTATGAAGAATTTATTAAACAATGGCGCAGCACGTAGATGTAATAATGACTAGACTTAATAATTTTGTTGATAAACAATTAACTTCATTGTCGCAAAGCAATCCAATGATGGCATTCGCTAAGCCTTTGATAACTAGAGTAATTGACAATAATGCTTATAAAGTTGAAGGAATGTTAAAACAAATCGCTGACAAAGATGGTATGGTTGATGTTAATGGTATATTATCTGAAATGATTGATAATGTAATTAACACTAAACCTTTCAAAGTCAACAGTGGATTTCTAGGAGAACTTGAAATCGGGAGCGGAAAAATAAAGATGAATTTACCTTTGGTAAATCGAGCCTTAGTTTTAAGTCATCAAGATTTAATCGAATTAAAAGATATGTTAAATGAATAGATAGAAAGGAGTGGCAGAAATGTCACTCCTTTTCTGTTTGTATACAATAATTTGTATAAAAATTTGTTT
>DBFNNF010000306.1:0-7173 GCA_048407585.1 Lactobacillus johnsonii
AATTGGTTAATTAGTGATGAATTGGCGGAAAAAATTAAAAGTTTAACACCTCCAGTTATGATTACAGTTTTGACTTCTGACAAAAATTCAAAAAAGCAAATTATCTCCTCCTATGTCGCAATAGTTTCGGAAGTAAATGAAGAGACGGACAAAAACTTAAAGCCTTTAGAAATTAAGACCTTTACTCCAGAAGTGTGGAGTGCTAATGAGGCGGAAAAAGCAAGATTAAATCGGTTTATGAAAAAGATCGGTTTGTCGTAGTAAAAAGTAACCAGTAATGGTAATGAGGTTTATAAGATGAGATCGTTAGATGAAATCTTTGCCGAAAAATTTAAAAAACGAAATTTAGAGTTTAATAAAAAAGAACTCGCTACTAGTACCCTTAACTACCCCGCTGTTAAGACTTTTATTGCTGAACACAGTGAAATATCTCAAACAGTTTTAACAGCTTCTCTTTCAAATTTATACAAATTTGTTCAACAAAAAGAGCATCCTGATAAAATTATTGCAGGTTATGAGCCTATTTTATCCTTTAATAAGGATTTAAATTTAATTGAGATAAGATATACTCCAACTCAAAATAAGCGCTCAAAAGACTCCATTTTAAGTGCTAAGCGACGTATAGAACTAATTGATTTACCAGAAAGATTGAAAGATATTGATTTAAACGAAATTGACCAATCCCCTGAAAGAAAACACGTTTTAAACGAATTAGCAGAGTTTATAAACGATTTTTCTAAAAACAAACAAGCCAAGGGATTATATTTAGCTGGTGATTTTGGTGTTGGTAAAACTTATATGCTTGCCGGTTTAGCAAATTTGATAGCCAAGAACGGATATAAAGTAGCCTTCCTACACGTTCCTTCGTTTATCGCTAGTCTTAGCCGTCATATCAAATCAAATAGCTTACAAGAAGAATTAGAGCACTTATCAAGTGTTTCAGTTCTCATATTTGATGATATTGGTGCAGAGACTTTAAGCGACTGGTCTAGAGACGATGTTTTAGGAGTTATATTCCAAAAAAGAATGGATAATGTCCTCCCTACCTTCTTTAGCTCCAATATTTCTATGGACGCGCTTGAAGAACATTTTGCTGAAACTAAGTCAGGTATTGACGAGCTTAAAGCAAAACGACTGATGCAACGAGTTAGATTTTTAAGTAAGGAAGTTATAGTTACTGGACCAAATAGACGGGGTATTCTATAGATTGGAAGCATGGAGAGCTTTTAAATATAGAGCTTAGTAGATAGCCGAATAGAGCTTGAACAAGTTAGGTTCTTAAGCAAGGAAGTTATAGTTAGCGAACTAAATAGACGGGGTATTCTATAGATTGGAAGCATGGAGAGCTTTTAAATATAGAGCTTAGTAGATAGCCGAATAGAGCTTGAACAAGTTGTGATTTTTATTGATCGTGCTTTCATGCCAAGTGGCGATGTATTTTGCAATGAAGAATGTTTATTGCATTTTTTTGAGGCTTATAGAGGTACATTCAAAGATATTAAGGCACTCATTGATGCTGATGATAAATATCCTCTTACAATTCCACACAAATTTACCGGTGGAGATAGAACAGCAGCTTGTATGGCAGTTCAAGGTGAAGCTAATGGTAATAAAGCAATATATCAATATTAACGGAGATAATTAACCAATGAAATTGCATGAATTAAAAATCCTGCCTGAATACTATAGAGCACAAATCGAAGGAAAGAAAAATTTTGAAATCAGAAAAAATGATCGTAATTATCAAGTAGGAGATTGGATTGCACTTAAAGAGTATGATCCTGAAACTAAGGATTTTACAGGACAATCTTTTGTTGCTGAAATTACTTATATTACTAACTATCAACAAAAAGATGGCTATGTTGTATTAGGAACAAGGCATATTGAGGAGTGGTTAAATGAAAATTAAATCAATTATTGAAATGGATAATGGCGTAAAATATTGTGCATTACGTGACATAGAACATGTTTTTTATGAAATAAAAAATGATGAAAAGATAATTCATATTGAAGTGGCATGTGCAGTTAATGATGACTATACTTCTTGGAGTATTCATAATGTTCTTCAAAGAAAAAACGATTGCCCTATTGTAAGCAAGAACATTTTAGTTAATCCGATTCACATTGTAAGTATTAGACCAACTAATATTGATCTTAATGATGATTAACTAAGTAATAGTTTTTTATTCGCATCCTATCGTTGAGGGATGCTTTTTTACTTCATATTTTGCTATTAGTGTAATTACACTTTATAATAGTGTTATAACATAAAAGGATGGTAAAAAATTATGGTCTTAAAAAATGAAACTAAAATGTTTAAAGCTGGCAATTCTTGGAGTTTTAGAATTACAAGTAAAGAAAAAAAAGCTCTTAAAGCCACTCCAGATACAATATTTGAAAAGATAGTTGATCCTAATGGCAATACTATTACTTTCAAGAAATTAGATGCAGTTGATCCTTCAATTGATAGCTTTATGGATGATTTTTATAAAAAACACGGTGACTTAATGAAAGAATTAGAAGATAAATAAGATAATGTATTACATTAACAAGTTAACTTTTATTGCGATTAATAATGCTGTAATTAAAAAATCAGGTAAAGAAACTTTAGGTGTTCAATATCCTGAGGGATTAGAGATAATCGCCGAACAACCTAAACAAGTACTATTTGGTCGTGAATTATACCCTACTATTTGGTTAAAAGCTGCTTTTATTTTACAAAAAATTACCAAGAAACATATATTTATAGACGGTAATAAACGAACTGCACTTGCATCTACTGCCTTTTTCTTGTTCAAAAATGGCTATAATTTAGAGTTTAAAAAAGACGAGGGGCTACAATTTATACTTTATGTTACAACCAGTAAAGATAGCGAAAAAGTGATGCTATTCATTGCTGATTGGCTAAAAGAACATAGTCAAAAAATTTAGATTACATAAAGCCCCTACTCCATCAATATTGAAATGTATTAAGGGGTAATTTTTTATTGAATAAATTGCCGTTGAAAACACGGGATTTTAATCCTGTGATGAAAACGGCACTTTTCATCGTTTTCTTTTAAAAGCTTATTTCTCCTTCTTTTCTTTTGCTATAATTTTTGAAGAAAGGAGAAAAAAATATGCTGACTGGAATAAAACTAAGACTCTATCCCAATCAAACTCAGGTGGGCCAGCTTTGGCAAATGTTTGGCAATGACCGCTTTGTCTGGAATAAAATGCTTGATATGATGAACGAGCGCTATAAGAATAACACAGATTTGCCTTTCTTAAGCAAGTTCAAGCTTAACTATCTGCTTAAGCCTTTAAAGAAAGAATATCCTTTTTTGAAAAATAGCGATTCGTCTAGCCTGCAGCTGGTCAATGAATTTTTAAATCAGTCTTGGAAGAACTTCTTTAAAGATAAAACCGACACTGTTGGTAAGCCCAGCTTTCATTCCAGAAGATATTTGAAACCGTCTTATACTGGCAAGTCTATTGTAAAAATTGCTGGAAGACGCTATCTCTATCTTCCTAAGCTAGGGTACATTAAAACTAGCAAAACTGGTGTTTTAAAAGACGTTAAGATTAAACGCTATACGGTTTCTTTAGAGCCTACCGGCAAGTACTACCTGTCAATTCAGGCAGAGGTAAAAGAACTTGAAAAGCTTAAGAAGACGGGCAAACGAGTTGGGATTGATGTCGGCGTAGCGGATTTGGCAATTTTGTCAACCGGTCTAAAGTATCCTTCTTTTGATGCTTCTTATTTTGAAAAGCAAAGCCGAATCTGGCAGAGCAAATATTCGCGCAGGCGCCATCAGGCCTATCTTCTTTGCGAGCAGGACAAGAATCAGAAAGTTCTTAATCCTAGAAGCTTAGACAGCTTTTCCAACTGGCAAAGGGCGCGCAAGCTTAAAGCCAGATACCAAAAGAAAGTCGCCAATAAGCGCAAAGACTATCTCCATAAGCTGACAACGCATTTGGTTAGGCAATACGATGTGATTGCAATTGAAGATTTGAAAGTCAAGAACCTTCAAAAGAATCACTGCCTAGCCAAAGTAATTGCTAACGCTTCTTGGAGCATGTTTAGACAAATGCTGGAGTATAAATGTGAAAGATATGGCAAGGAATTAATTGCCGTTAATCCTCAAAACACCTCCAGAATCTGTTCTAAATGCGGATTTAACAGCGGAGCCAAGCCGCTGGAAATTCGGGAATGGACTTGTCCTAACTGTCAGGTTCATCATGATCGGGATATTAATGCGGCAGTTAATATCTTGTATAAGGCAATGCTAAATGGTCAGGAACTGGCCGTGGTAAATAGCTAAGTTCCGTGAGTTAGGTATGAGGATATAGTAATATTTTCTGTAAGATCCTAAACACTACTTAGTGTTCCCAGAAACCCGGTACTTTAGTGCCGGTGTAGTTCATTTGTACAATGTAGTTAGAGAAATAACAATCCATACCTTTTTAAATAATCTAGTTATTTAGTATACTTTAGTTAATCGAGTTAAGTGATCGCTATGCGGTCGGACCAAAAAGGACATGTATCGAAGTACATGTCCTTTTTGTGTTAGAAAATTAAAGTTATAACAGAAAAAGCCTAGAAGTTTGATATTATCAAGCTTTTAGGCTTTTTTGATTAAAAAAATTTACTTCTTTCTCGGATCTTTTTTACCAGTTGCTTTTTCCATACCTTCAGCAGTCACAACTAGTTGTCTTCCAAATTTTCGCCATGACCCTTTAGGCCATTTATTGGCTGATTGCTTAATTGAAGTACGTACGTAATCTGTATTTACACCCCAAATATCAGCAGCTTCTTTAGAGCTAAGGATATCTGGATTATTTAAATTTAATTTTGACATAGTATTCCTTACCGTATTGAAAATAAATAACTATAAGTGCTTTAACCCTTTAAAGGGTTATTAACTGTAAAAAATAAAGATTCGAAAAGTAGAATCCTTATTTTTGTGTATGTAAATTAAAATTATTTAGTTATTAATTTAGCATATCTTTAAAGCCCTTGCCAGCCTTAAACACTGGGACTTTTCTTGCAGGAATAATAATTGTTTCACCGGTTTGAGGATTGTGACCTTTACGTTCTCCACGTTCCCTAGGCTCAAAAGTACCAAATTTTAGAAAGGCTACTTTATTCCCGGCTGCAACTTCTGCTTGAATCATATCCAAAGTAGCATTGATAACATTACCAGCATCTTTTTGTGAAACTTCAGTTTTTTCAGCAATTGCTTTAATTAGTTCTTTTTTTGAAATAGTTTCCATAAAAATTTAAATACCTCAATAAATATATTTACTAATTGTTTAATATAACTTGTTAGTAAATATAAATTTATCGCAAAAGTACTAAAAAAACAATGAAAGGATAGCTATTCTACTGTAATTTAGCATTGACAATACCCGATAACGGGTATAATATATAAATATACCAAGAAGGAAGGAGGGATCTCCATGACCTTTTGGAAAAAGAAAAAGCTAACGAAAGCCGAATTTGAAATCAACATCAATCTGGTAGTCGTTAGCTTGAAAATCCATTTGGTTTGGGAATGATGACCCACTTGAAGGGAATTAGCCCTTCCCTTCTTGGTTTTAGTATATCTTATTTTGGAGAAAAGAAGCAATGAAGAAACTTAGTGGAGAAATCTCATTATACAAAAATTCTAAAAAGAAAATTATTCAAGGAATAGTTGGATGGGGACTTGTTATTGTAATAGGAGTGGTGATATGGAAATTAATTTAGACTCCCAAGAAATATTAAGTGCAAAAGAAGCGGCTGAAATTTGGCATAAAAATACTGATTACGTTAGAACTTCAATACATAAAAGTCCTGAAAAGTGGCCTAAAGGATCATGGCGCAAGTTTGGAAAACAAATAATTGTAACTGCTTATGGAATGGAACAGGTTACTGGTAAAAAAGATCCGAGAAAGCAAGGTAAATCTAATGCGAAATAAAAACAATTTTGAATTAAACGATTTTTTAAACGATAACTACTTCGTACTTTTAAAAGCTGAATTTGATAAACAGCAAATTCAGCTAACTGACATTTTATATAAATTAAGATTCAGATATCTGAATGCAGCTTTTATTATGGTAATTAGTATTTTTAATTTATGTATGTTTGCTTATCTTTTCACCCAATCATGGTTAATAACTGGTGTTGCAGCATTCAACATCATTACTCTTAATCTTGCAGGAATATTTTCATCTAATTTTGCGCCTGAAACCATGTGGGGTGTTACTAATCAATTAATCAATTCTCTAGGCTCTGAGGATAAATTAGACGACTTTAAAGACTTACAAAGTAAAAACTACAAGCATAAGCAAACAACTGATACAAAACGTTTATTTATGCTAATTCCCTTAGTGATTATTAATGCACTTTGCATTTTTATTTTTCCAGTTTCATTTTTTCCAATACTGGTTATCAATCTTATCTATGGCTTAATCCTTACTTGGCTTACCATAGTATTTAATAAATTCTCAATCACAATGGAATGCTATAGCGAAAATTTTGGGTCAAAAACAATTTCAATCAATTAATAAGGAGATAGGAAAATGCAAAAATCTGAATGGAAATTAGAATTTGATAAACAATTACAAAAGGTATTGTTTGCAGATGGGAACTATTATCCAAACTATACGTGGAAAAAAATTAGAGCGAACTTTGATGATTATACATATAAAAATAGACAACAATTATTATCTGTACTTTTCAGTGACTTTTGGAAAAAGTCAAAAGCTAAATCTAGAAAAGAAGATATGAATACATATTTTGAAAAATATAAGTTAAATGTAGCCTATTACAACACTAGCTATCATCTAATTCGTCATGCTAATAAATACTTAACGGCTGAACAATTAAGATATGGAATCGAACATAAAGTAGGTGTTGAAAATTTTTCTAATCATGATTTAATTTATACTCTAATTAACTGTTTTCCAGATGACCGAATGTCTGACTTTGAAAATAGTGATCCTGAAGCAATTTCAAAACTTAGAGAACTAAAGAAAAAGCCACATCTTTTGCAACTTAGTCAAAAAAATACATTTATTTTAGCTTTATTCACTTTAAGACATATTGAAGAATTAGACGTTAATTTGTGGGTATTCAAAAAACGCACTGGTAAAAAACGTAAGTAATTAGGAGAAAAAATCATGTTTTATTTAGAAATAATAGTTAG
>DBFNNF010000307.1:0-1652 GCA_048407585.1 Lactobacillus johnsonii
CAATGTCATTAAGTTAAGACATTGACAAATTTAGCGACGCTTTTCAAGACATTTATCGAATTATTTTATTCGGTAAATGTCTTTTTTGGTAGCACAAATAAGCTATCAAGAAGATAGTTGTGCTCTATTAACTTAAGCTGCTAGACGATAAGGAAAATTAATCACTAATTTATTTTTTAAATATCGTTTATATTTTCTTCCTGGTCGAATTGGCGTAAGATAAAACGATATGTTTAATAATAGCTGAGTAAAGCCTTTATCAGAATTATCACTTGAATTAAAATATCTGCGCCAAATACAACAGGCCATTTTAAAATCTATTTGATATTGATATTTTCCCTGAGAATATGGTTTTGAACTTGCATTTACTGATAAACTCATGGCATTATACATTGCAAAATGAGCATACATCTCCATATAAACAAATTGATCTTTTTTAGAATGGAATTGTATGCCACTTAAATCATATTTAAGTTCTCTAAAAGAAGTTTCTATTCCCCAGCGAAGATGATAGATCGCTTTCATTCTAGCAAGAGGATATTCATTTCGATTCAAATTAGTGATAAGTACTTCCCATTCATCAGATGAACCTGGTGGATTAATTCTAAATTTACAAACCCGAAACTTCACATTGCATAAATCTTCAAAGTCCCAGCGTTGATCTCTGGTGTTTTTAGAGCGGATGGCTTTATAGTGATGTCTTTTGTGCAAAATTAAATGAAGAAATTTTTCCGTATCTTTATGGGTTATATAGTAACGATGTAATGAAGTTACTTTGCAAGAAAGGTCGATATCGTATTCTTGGTCTGACATTGCGGCAATTTCTTTAATGGCGCCTTTCCCAGCTTTCGTTCGTATAATATAGTGACAATGATTTAGCCGATTGCAATTTTCAATTAGATTAAAGCTAGTGTAGCCTCGATCCATTAAAACTAAAAACTCTTTTTCTTGTTCGTCTAGATTTTTTAGCATTGTAAGTGCGGCTTCAACTTCATTCATCTTCTGATGAGGTTGAATAACCAAATCTAAATACAACTTATTTAGGACATCATAGAGAGCATTTACATGAATCTGACAATATATTTTGCCTTCATTATTATTAAAAATATTTTCCGACTTAGGATTAAATGGTTGATTGAAATCAGAGCCATCGATCGCTACCAGTAAGTACTTATCATCCAACAACTGCAGTGCAGTGCTGGCTTGACTAAGTTCAAACATAATTTCCTTAAAGCATTCAGGTTTTAATTTAGCTTTCTGTTGCTCAAAAGCTGAGGCTGTCATTCTAAGATTTATATCAGGAAAAGCATGAAAGATTTCTGAATTCAGACTGCCAGCTCCCATGTTTAGAATTAGTTTAATCAGATCAATGGCGTTGAGTTTGCGACAACGAGTAAACGCGTGGTCCGAAACAGAGAAAGCATGAATATTAGCAGCCATTTTATTGATAATACTATCCATCAGTTTTAAAATATTTGAGTGAAGGGATTTCATAAGAACCACAACTTTCTATGAAAGACCAATAATATGACGAAAGTGAGCAGAAGGACAAAAACTCTGCTCACTTTTATTTTAAAAAGAAAAAGAACCGAATCAAAATGATTCGGTTCATAAAGCCCTATTTTCGTCAATGTCTTAACTTAATGACATTG